>JAAFHK010000101.1:1728-11728 GCA_013297565.1 Cytophagales bacterium | reverse complement strand
TTTTTTTTTTTACATTGTTCAGGTCTATGATGATTCGCTTGCCTTGCGGAACGCTGTCTAAGTATTTTCTAAAACCCAGATAATTGGTAAAAACTGCCGAATTATGGATTTTCAAAGTGATACTTTCTTCTTCTTTATTTTCCAATACCTCAACTTTTGCTACGAAAAGCCCTTTCAAAGGCGCTCCCCAAATAATCTCAATGAGCATTTTGGCAAACATACCCGCTACAACCCCCAAAAGCAAATCCGTATAAAGCGTTACGAGCAGAGTGGTGATAAAAACCAATAATTGTTCTTTACCAATCTGGTAAGTGTGGATAAATTCCTGCGGAGAAGCCAAACGATACGCAACCGCCAAGAGCATTGCCGCCAAAGCGGACTTGGGAATCATCACAATAAAATTGGCTAAAAATAGGATAAAAACAAGTAAGGCAAGCCCATGAAAAAAGTTTGCCCAACGGGTTCTTGCTCCATTGGCAATGTTTGCCGAACTCCTCGCCACTTCTGAAATCATAGGAAGTCCTCCTATCATGCCTGCCAAAAAATTGCCAATTCCTACCGCAATCAAGTCCTTGTTCATGTCGGATTTGCGATGGAAAGGATCGAGTCCGTCTGCCGCTTTTACGGTCAGTAAGGATTCGATACTCCCAATAAAAGAAAACATAATAATATATTCTATACTCTTAATGCTTGTAATTTCGGAAAAATCGGGGAAAGTGATTCCAATTTTGGCAAGATCAGCGCTTAAAATGCCTTCCAAAACCGTAGTAGGAATATCTACGAGATAAACAGATTTTTCATCAAAAACGTGATCTTCCATACCCAAAGCCCAAGCCACAGGCACAGCCATGAGCAGAACCCACATGGGTGCAGGAAGTTTTTTGATAAAGGGGTTTTTGATAGCAGGAATTGTAAAAATGAGAATCAAACCCAAAATACCAATAATGGCACTTTCCCAATGCGCAAACATAAGCGTAAAAGGGATTTCCATCATCAAGCCAATGGGTTCTTGAGCCGTAGGCACAACCCCCAAAAGAATATGAATTTGTTTGGAAAAAATGATAATACCAATCGCCGCCAACATTCCGTGAATGACCGCAATGGGGAAAAAATTGCCTAATTTGCCTGCTTTCAGAAGTCCTAATAAAACCTGCACCAAACTCGACACCACGATGACCGCCAAAGCCTTTTCGTAACCCAAATAATCGACCGCTCCAATGCCAATCGCAATTAAGCCTGCGGCAGGTCCCTTGATAGTTAGCCTGCTTCCTGCAAAAAATGCCACAACTACTCCTCCAATAATTGCCGTAAAAATCCCTGTAATCGGTGGAAAACGGCTTGCAGAAGCAATGCCCAAACACAAAGGCATTGCCAAAAAGGAAACCAAAATGCCTGCATTCAAGTCCTTGCCAAAATTTTCCCGCAAACCTGCGAAGCCGTCTTTTGGAGTTTGAGTTTGATTGGTCATAAAAGTTTGTTTGTTGTCCTAAAAACAGAAATCAAGAAAAAATTACTGTAAAATAAGTATTTTTTCTTGATTTGAAAATTTAATGTAATTTTTTGCTTGAAATATACGCAAAATCGCTTAGACCTTATTTGCCTATTTTAAATTATCCGACACTTTTAAGGTGTCGGATAATTCATTTTTTTAGGCTAAAAACAATATTTATTTGAGAAAAATTCAAATAGTTTCCAAAAACAGATTTATGCTTTGTGGATTACATTTATGAATTATTCGCTTGTTTGATGTATAATTCGAGTGCGCCTGCCATCGATGGAGCATTGGGCAAAGGGGCTTGTATATCAAGAATGAGTTTGGCATCTTTGACGGCTTTGGCGGTACTCGAACCAAAAGCCGCAATCCGCATATCATTCTGCTGAAAAGTGGGATAGTTCTCGAACAAGGATTTGATACCTGAAGGGCTAAAAAAAGCGATCAAATCGTATTCCAAGTTTTTTATATCCGAAAAATCACTCGAAACGGTATGATAAATAATAGCTTCAGTAAATTTACTGCCGTTAAAGGTCAAATAAGAAGGAATGTCATCTTTGCGAACATCGGAACAGGGATACAAAAATTTTTCTTTTTTATGCTTTTTGAGCAAATCGACCAGATCAGCCGCAGATTTTTTCCCTACAAAAATCTTTCTTTTTCGAATAACAATGTATTTTTGTAGATAGTTGGCAGTTTGTTCGGACACACAAAAATATTTCATCTCGGCGGGCATCTCGACTTTGCTTTCTTGACAAAGTTTAAAAAAATGATCAACCGCATTACGGCTCGTAAAAATGATTGCGGTATGATCCAGCACAGTAATTTTTTGTTTCCTAAAATCTTTGATGCCGACAGGTTCGATCCGAATAAATGGACGAAAATCGATCTGTACTTTGTACTTTTGGGCTAATTGCAAATAAGGTGAATTGTCATCGGTCGGAGGTGGTTGCGAAATCAAAATTTTCTCGACTTTCTTTAGTCGGCTTTTGATCAGCTCCTCCTCATTTGTTATCAAAGAAGTTTTGTTATCGGTCATATCTGTTCATGATTAAAAAAACTTTTCAACCTGCAATAAAAAAAATACCATTTTTTTAAAAAAGTATTTTATGTAAGTTGTTAATTATGTGTTTGTTAGGTTTTTTTACAAAAGAAAATTCTTAAAATTTTACAAAAAGTTTGGTTGGTACGAACAAAGGCACGTATTCGGTGACGCAAAGGTAAGAAAATAAATAGATATTTTGATAAGGTATTAATTTATTTAAACGATAACTTACCAAAAGAGCTTTCAGCGCCAGGGTCAAAAAAAACAAATACACAAACCAATTCATTTGGTCTGTACTCAAATAACTGACTACAGTATTCAACAGCATCATAGAAACGGCGCTGATTACAGAGAGTAATTGTCCTGCTTGCATTGACTCGTGATAGTGGGCGTTGGAAAGTGTTTTATCGCTATAAAGAGTTGAAAATAAGGCAATTAGCAAGTATTGCCCCAGCATAAAGACAGCTACAAAACCAAAAATATTGATATATTCGCTAAATACGTCCCTGCCTTTTAGCCAAGATAGAATGGACAATATCGAAGCGTAATGGCTTAAAAAGTACAAGCTAAAGGAGCAAGTCAAGACGTAAAAAACGGCATAACTTAATGTATTAAAAAAAGGCGTTCTTTTGATCTGATCGCTTACCCTTGTGAAGCCATTTAGGTACTTGGTTACAAAAAAAATGCCATTTTGGGATTTGTTTTGATAACTTAACAAAGCCATAACCATTAGCAAAGCCAAAGAAATCAAAACCAAAAATTCTCTAACTTCATGCAAAGGTCGGAGAAAGGCAATCAGTTTTTGACTTGTTGAAAGGTTGTTTAAAGGGCTTATTGTTTTATCAAAAATATTAGTAATCAATAACTTAGGTGTTTTTTCAATAGCTTTTGGTGAGGTATAAGTGAGCAAAAGATTGGAAATAGAACCTCTTGCAAATAGTGAATCTACAGGCATTTGCCAAAGTGTGTCCACCGAAAAACTATATACTAGATGGTTATTAATAAACAAAAAATCATTTTTTGAACCCTCCAAATACAAGTCCAAGCCACGATAATTCTTATATTCCAAATACAAATGAATTTGTTGGTAGTTGCCATGTATGTCGGCTATATACGGCACAAAACTTCGCCTATTTGCATCAAAAACTGCCCATTGGTCTTCGAAAGTATAGTTTATTTTGAAATCTCTGCTATTTTTTTGCGCTTCCGCCAAAAAAGGCAAGAAAAGTAATAGCATGATCAGCATTCGGTATAACATATTGTAATATTATGAAAGAGAATTTTATAGAGAGATGATGACAAAAACTAAGATTTATCCATTTTTTCTTACCCAAATGTAGAGAGATTTATTGAAAATGCAAAAAAGGAAATTTACAAAAACGATATTATAATAATTAGAGAGCAAGCTTAAAACCTATACATTGCCCAACATAAGTACCTTTGCACCCTTAGCCTTTCAGGGCTATTTTATTTCGTACTTGATATGGTTCAAAAAATCATTATAATGCAGTTTAATGCGTTGTATGTGTTCAGGTGTAATGACCGAATTGTTATGGGCAATCATATTTCGAATTTGGTATAATTCGGTTATTTTTATTTTTACGGACTCTTTGTTTAAAAAAAAAAGACCTGCTTTAATTCCTGCTGATCCATTTGTGTTTAAATTTATACTCAAACAAAAATGGTTTTGTCGTAAAACGAACATTCTTGTTCGTTTTTGTGGCGAACAAGAATGTTCGCCCTACAGAACCAATTTGATTGAGTATAATTCCTGCTGATCCATTTGTGTTTAAATTTAGAAGGTTTTAGAAAAAAATTTCACAAAAAAATTCCTTTTTTATTGAAAAATAAAGGCTGTTTGGTGGTTTTTCGTATATTTGAGGAAAAATTATCTTATTTCTATGGAAACTATAGATCGTCAAGTTTTGCTTGATCAATTTATTGCCGAATTGGTATTATTGCCTGATGAATATTTATATTATTTTTTTGGTATTGTTGCTTCTTTTCGCAAACAAATTGAGGTTTTGGACAAACAAAAAGCGTTGGTAGAAAATCCTATCGAGGATTTAGAGGCGGGTTACAGATGCATGGCGGCAGATCAGACAAGGGAAAATGAGGCAAATGAATGGATTGAGGCAACCTTAAATCATGTGGAATTATGAAAAGAAGTGAGGTAATGTTCAAGAAATTTATCCAAGCGAGGCTTTGGTTTCGCTGAACGAAACACCTTGTAAAGCAATGGCTGATCAACTTAAACGGTTAGTAAATTGCGTTTGATTAATCTGGAAGGCAAACTTTCGGGTGCAGACATGAACAAAGTTGATGAGGCAATTAGAAAACAACTCGATTTAAAAAAATAATAAAAAACCTCGCAAGGTTTTCAAAACCTTGCGAGGTTTAACAGCTACCTCTGCACCGTTACCCTTTCGGCTTTTGTCCAATATTTGTATTCGTTCGTGTAATACAAATACGCCGAAGACGCATTAGCTTCGTAAGTGCCTGAAATATCGGCTTTTAAGTCCAAATTAATTTCCCGTTTTTCGTTTGCAAGCAATTGGCGGTAATAAAATACCACATTATTGCCTGTAATTTCGTAGAAATCCACGATTTTTTTCTCTTGCAATTCTTTCAGTTGCCAAGGCTGTGCCGAAAGTCCCGCAGGAATGCCCACAATCGCAACGGTCATGGGTTGTGCTTCGTTTTGCACATTTTGCAAGGTCGTTTTCAAACGAACGGTTTCGCCCATTTTTATTTTCGTATCTGCCAATTTGGTTTCCAATTTTAGGGCACATTTCGTAGAACTATTGGGCAAAGAAGTAGCGTAATTGATTGAAAATGAATAGGGTAGGGGATTCTTTACGCCTACATATCGTACTTTCAAACGGTGTCTTCCTTCGCTTAGTCCTGCTTGCAAGTTTTTCAAAACGATAGGTTCTCGTGTGCCTGCTTTGTAATTGTGTGTGGCTATTTTTTTATCGTCCAAATACACTTCCACTGTCCCATCTTCTTGCGTCTGTTTCGCAAATTTGGCGTATTCGGTCAGGGCTTTGAGTGCCAAAACCGTACTTTGCGTATTCCCAAAACTTCCGTAAGGAGAACGTTTGCTAAGGATATAATTAATCCCACTTTGCAAATTTTGCATAGGTTTGTCTTTGCTTTTCAGCATTGCCAAAACCGCCAAAGCCGTAGTTTCTATCTGCAAACCTTCGCCTGTCGAACGGGTGATCGAGTGCGTTTTTCCTTCCCAAAAACCTTCTTTGTCTTGTTTTGCTAAAAGCGTTTTCAACACATTTGCCGCACGCGCATCTTTGTATTGCAAAAGGGCATTCGTCAAGAGGGCTAATTGGTACGGATCGGCTGTTTTTTGGGCAGTTTCAAGCGTTTTTTCCAATTCGACTTTTACTTTTTCGTTTTGGAAACTTGCCTCTGCCAACGAATACACAATATACGCATCAGTAATTTCTTTGCTTGCCCCGCCAAAACTATCCAATGCACGCGGGTTTTTCTCGAATCCGCCCTGATTATCTTTGCGTTTCATCAAAAATTCGGCAGTTCGGTCTAGCATTTTGGCATCTACGCCCCCATATCCGTAAATTCCAAAAGCCCATAAGCGGTCAGGGCTTCGTGTGCGGGCGTTCCCCCAAACCATTCGTAACCGTTTTCTTTGGTTTCAAAACTCACCAAACGTTTATAACCTTTGTCGATCATGTCCTTTGCCTTTGCCAAAACTTCCGAATTTTTGTAATCATATTCTTCCATATATTGCAAAACCATGATGTTTGGGTAGGTGCTTGACGAAGTTTGCTCAAAACAGCCGTAAGGTTCTCTGATCATGCCTTCAATTCCCGCCAACATATCCGAAAGTGGCGAAGGATAAATCGTAAATTGGGCTTGCATGGTTTGCTCAAGCGGGTTCGTGATTTCGAAAGCATAGGTTTTTTCCATATCTCCGCCCGACATGGCAAGTCGTACAGGAAAACCTTTGCTGACCGTTTCGACCTCTTGTTGGAAGGCATCTTTTGCCCAAGAACTTTTAAATTCGACCTGCAAATTATCTTTTCCGACCGCATTCAAAACCTCGAAAGGCAAATAAATCGTTTTGGTTTCGTTCGGCTCAACGGTTTGGTTTTGTAATAACTCAAATCCCGCTTTCCATGCTTTTGGCGAAACGACTTGTAAATTTCCCGCCAATTTTTTTGAAGTATTGTTTTTCAAAACCAAAGCCACCAATAAATTATCGCCCATGGTTACCTCGTTTGGCACTTTTACGGACATACTGAACGGTAGTTGTGTATAAAAAACACTTTCGCCATGTCCTACCAAACCGTCCGCCCCGATTCCTTCGGCAGTGGCACGAAACGCTGTAACTTCGTCCGAATTGTAAAATTCAATGCTTGCCTTTCCTTTGCGGTCAAGTTCGATATTGCCTTGCCAAAACACTGTACTACGAAAATCGGTGCGAATTTCAGGTGTTTGATTGTTTTGGTAATCAGGTTTTGGAAAAATCCTTGCGCGGTGATAAGCGGTTTCGATAGGCACAGAAGGTTTTGCCAAATCTTTTTTGGCTTCCTCTTTCTCCGCAATTTTCAAATCCCGATCATCAAACACTTCTTCATCAGCCATTTCCGCCACAGGTTCGGCAACCAATTTGCCCATTAGGATAGGCGCAAGTGGTTGATTTTGAGGCAATTCGTTTTTGTTGGGTGCAGGCATAAATTTTTCTTCTTGCACAGCCCCCAGCACTGCGTCCTCGACCATTTCCTCACGTTTTGCTCCTTTTTTCCGCAAATCCCCGCCGCCTGCGCCCGCCATCATCATGGCGCGTTCGTAATAGATTCTACGTAAATCCAAACGGAAATCTTGCCCATATTCGGTCAAATACAGCGATCCGCCATCGAGGTCTTTCACCGCACAAACCAACTGTTTGGGATCGGTCAAATCCAAATTTCTAAATTCGAACACGCCATTTTCGTCCGTTTTAGTTTTCAAATTCGTATTTTGTACCGAAACCTCTATGCCTTTCGCAATTAGCCCTTCCTGATACACCACGCCCCGCACGATTGTTTTTTCCGCCAAATTTCGTGGAGCATAATTGGTTTCTTTTTGGATTTTTTCCCAAACAAATTTCCGCCAACCTTTCGTCATCATCACCAAATCCAAAGCCTTGCTTGCTTTTTCCTCTTTTTTATCAAAATAAAAATTCGGGTCTTCAATTTCCCCAGCCAAATCGGGTTCTAAAAGCATTTTTGCCAAAATCGTACCTTGTTTGTCGTCCGCAAACGAAAGCAGTTTATCATCAACCACCGACAGCGAAAGATTGGCAGGAATGGGCATTCCTCTTTCATCTTTGGCAGTCAAAGTAAGCGTAACTTTTTCGCGCGGTTGGTACTGTTCTTTGTCGGTTTTGATCTCGATCTGCATTTGCTTGTCCTTATTCACAAACGCCAAGCGTTCCGCACGTTCTACGCCCTTGCTATCGAAAAGGGTAATTTGCGTAACGCCCATCGGGAATTTATCGGTCGGAATTTGCAAAACGTTTTCGCCTTTTTGGGCTTTGAACGAATTGGAATAATAAATTTTGCCTCTGCACTGCCCAATCAAAGCCAATTCTTCGGCTTCTGTACTTTGCACCCTAACTTGCAGATTTTCAGGCGTTTGTGAATCGATTTGCAAAATATAGCCTCTGTTCAAAATTTCAGGCAAATCATAAGTTTGGGCAATGTTTCGTGGATTCGTAATTTTGATTTTGTAAGTCTGATCGGCTTTTGGGGTAAAATCGAACGCCCCCATGCCCTTGTGGAAACTATCAAAATTAGCTACTTCTTTGCCGTTTTTGTCTAACACCACGCCCCTGATGTCCGCAGGTTTCCCAAATTCGTTTTCCGCCAAAAACGCCACTTTCGAGGGCAAACCCGCTACCAAATCGCCGCCTTCAGGGAAAATTTGCAAACTGATTCGGTTCAGTACTATAGGTATCGATCTCGAAATGCTTTCGGTTTGTCCTTCGAAGGGAATCATCACGTTCAGCAAACCATCATTCGAGGCAAGGTCTTTCGGCAGTTTGAATTTGATCACCGTTTTACCTTCCGAATTGGTTTTTTGCTTTTCTTGTTTCAAATTTCGTCCTTCCAACTTTGCTACAAAATCAAATTCATAATCTTTAAGCGGCTGATTTTGAAGGTTTTGCAAATCGAGTTTTGCCTCCACTTCGTCCCCTGCGCCGTAAGCGTCCCGTTCAAATTCGAGTTTCATTTTGAGGCGAGGAAGCACGACTTTTTGGATTGTAATTTCTTTTTCGAAAACAAAGGCATTTTCCTCGTTTTCCTGCCAAGCGGTGTAGGCTTTGATTTTGTATAATCCGCCAACTATGCTTTCGTCAAGGTCGATTTGTCCGCTTGCCAAACCGTTTTTCAAAATCAATTTGAGGCTTTTTTCCACATTGCCTTTTGGGTTAATGAAATCGACTTTCAAAATATCGCTTTCAGGGTTTTCTGCAAAATTTTGCTCGTTTCGCAAATAGGCTTGAAACCAGATCGTTTCCGAAGGTTTGTAAAAAGCCTTGTCGGTTTGCAAATATGCCCGTTCGCCTTTGTGATTTTGGGCGTAGGTTTCGTATTTTTGCCGCAGTTTTTTGAGCAAATCACTGTCAGTCAAGGACTTGATCCAAGACGAAAGGGACGAAGCCGAAAGTACGCCCGCTATGCAAACGGACGACAAAATAAAAGTCAGGATTAACATACGCAAAGATTGAGTTTTCATAATCGGAAATATAGTATAAAATTTTGGAAATTCTGTAGTGGCGGCTTTAGCCGCTAATTTATTCGGCGGCTAAAGCCACCCTTACAGATAAGATGTTTTGGTTTGGGAAATTCCATAAAAGGGGAGAAAAAAAAATAAAAATTTTAGACCGTACATAGCTTACGTTGTAAGTTGTTTATATTGCCACGAAAAATAACACAGCAAAGTCCTATGACAGAATATGTTACCCAAACCATTCACTTTCAGCTACAGACTGTTGGCGAAAAAGAAGTCCAAGAAAAAATTTGGGCTGACCTTCGAAATCTGCACACAGACGTTTTTAAAGCCGCTAATTTGGCGATGTCGCATTTGCATTTTCTCGAATCTTTAGAAAATCAATTTTTACAAGCCGAAAGAACGCTTGAAAAAGATTGGCTTGATTTGAACAAAAAAATCAAGAAAGATAAAAAAATGTCGGAAGAAGAAAAAGACCAAGCCAAAGCCGAACTCGAAAGAATAGGCGAACAGCGAAAAGGTTTGAAACAAGAGGTTCATGAAAAAACAAGCATTTTTTTAAATGGGCGTAGCAAAGACAATGCGGCGTATATGTACCTCACTAACGAGTTTGAACAGCAAATTACTTCATCTTATATGAGAAGAAATCTTGCAAAAATGGTTACGGACAAATTCAAAAACGATTGGCAGGACGTAAAATCGGGCAAAAA
>JAAFHK010000101.1:0-1718 GCA_013297565.1 Cytophagales bacterium | reverse complement strand
AGCCGAAAAAATAATAAAGCCTACTGCTTCGTGAAAGAAGAAAATGACTTGTTTTATTGGCAATTTAGCCCATTAAAGATGTCGTTCAAAATAATGACTGAACATTATAATGGCAAGTACATCGAGCAAGACAAAAACAAACGGACTACCCTACAACGAATTATGAATTTTGAGTATTTGGTCGGCAACTCACAAATGCAGATCAAAAATGGAAAACTATTTTTGTTGGTCGTTTGTAAAGTTCCCAAAAAAGAATTTTTCCTCGATCCCGAAATTTGTGTAGGTGTGGATTTGGGAATCCGCTACCCCGCTTGTGTGGCTACAAATGGCGGTTTGGAACGCAAATCGATTGGCAGTATGCAAGATTTTAATAAGGTCAGACAGCGGTTTTACGAACACCGCCGCCGCGGTTTTACGAACACCGCCGCCGTTTGCAAAAAAACCTACAAATGACCGCAGGCGGAAAAGGCAGAGAGGACAAACTCAAAGCCCTTGAGAGGGTAAAACAAGGCGAACGCAATTTTACAAGAACCTATAATCATACGCTTTCCAAAAAAATCGTAGAATTTGCCCTATTACACCGAGCAGGGACTATCAAAATGGAACTCTTGGAAGGGTACGGAAAAGACGAAAACGGGCAGGACGAAAAAAGCAAATTTATTTTGCGCTTTTGGAGTTATTACGAACTGCAAAGCATGATCGAACAAAAAGCCCAAGCCGCAGGAATCGTGGTCTTGAAGATTGATCCGTACCATACGAGCCAAAAATGCCATGCTTGCGGTGAAAAAGGCAAGCGCGACAAGGCAAAATTTACCTGCGAAAATCCTGCTTGCAAACAGCACGAAAAAGAACAAAATGCCGACCACAATGCGGCTATTAACATTGCCCGATCCACGCATTTTGTGGTCAAAAAAGAAGATTGTTTCTACTACCAAAAGAAACAAGAAGAAAAAGCGGAAAAAAAACGCAAAAGAAACGAGGAAAAACCAAAAGAATAAATATCTTTGCTTATCCGTATGCTTAAAAGCGCGGCGTTTCGGGTTCTTGTGAGGAATGGTACGTAAGTCGTTCCGTAATCGTTGAGATTATTTAGCCCGTAGGCGGAGAAGTGGCGGAACTTAATTGTCTGCTAACACTCCGCAATTTGCTTTCTTTTTTTAAAATGTTGCCCGCAAAAAAACGGTCTTTGATAACACCGAAACAAGAAATTTCGCCCATTTTTTTTCGCCAAAAAGTGCTTTAAAACCTTGATTTTAAACGCTTTAGGAAGTATATATTGTGGGCAATCACATTTTGAAAGCAAACCACAACTCTATATGATGGAGGTCTTTAAAAATATTAATTGTGGGCAATCACATTTTGAAAGCAAACCACAACGTTGTTTTGTACCATACGCTTTAGCGTGTGATTGTGGGCAATCACACGCTAAAGCAAAATGACCAAAAACAAAAAAAGGCTACTATTCTGAATAGTAGCCTTTTTTTTTGAAATCAAAGCCAATTTTTAGGCAGGTTGTTGCGGTTTGTCCGTAACTACTTTGATTTTGAACGTACCGTTTTCTATTTTGATCTTTTTGCCTGCGGCATTTTCGACCACGCAAGAGAATGTACCTTCTACATATTCGCCACTGTATTTTTGGAGGGTCAAACTTACCGCATTTTGGTTGTGGTAATCGATAAATATACCCGCTTTTTTGCTACTGAACACAAAAGCAATGT
>JAAFHK010000097.1 GCA_013297565.1 Cytophagales bacterium | reverse complement strand
TTGGGAACAGGGATCAGACTCGCTACAGCCTTCGAATAGGAGCAAGTGAGTTTGCGGGAACGGTCGAGGGCAAAATTCTGAAAAATAAACCCAATTTGACCTACATTGCTTCTATAAGGAGGTCATATTTGCAATTTTTGTTCAAACTGATCGATCTCCCCTTTTTGCCCTCTTACTGGGACTACCAATACAAAGTAAATTGGAAAATAAATGCAAAAAATGAAATTAGCTTGATTGGTTTAGGCTCGATTGACGATTTTGCCTATAATCCGCCAAAAGAAGCCACTTTGGAACAGTTGGCAATTTTGAATAACATTGCTTTGCAAAAACAATATACCAATACGATAGGTTTGCAATGGAAACGCCTTTTAGATAATGGTTATTTGCAAATGACTTTGAGTAACAATATTTTGGACAACCGTTCGGACAAATTTGATGATAATGATGACGGAAACGAGGCAAAACGCCGCACGCGCTACCGTTCGGAAGAACACGAAACCAAATTACGCCTTGAGGTGAGCAAACTGGTCAATGGTTGGAAATATTCGTACGGTTTTAATGCCCAGTATAATTGGTACACAAACAGCACTTTTGACCGAATTACGGCAACTGAAGCCCGCCGCTACGAAACGGAATTGTCCTTTTTGCGTTATGGTGCCTTTGCCCAAGCCTCGAAAAGTTTTGGAAAACTTAGCATTTCGGCAGGTTTGCGAACCGATATGAATACTTTTACAGATGAAGGAAACAATCCTTTGAACACGCTTTCACCACGCTTTTCGCTTTCCTACGCCCTAACCGACAAACTGAATTTTAACGCTTCGCTTGGCAAATATTACAAAATTGCCCCTTATACCATTTTGGGTTATCGGAACAATGCCCAACAATTAGTCAATCGTGATGCCAAATATATTGGTTCTTTGCACTATGTAGCAGGTTTTGAGTTTTTGCCTTCGCAAAGTACCCGAATTACGCTTGAGGGTTTTTACAAAAAATATGATAATTATCCTGTTTCGGTTCGAGACTCGATTTCTTTGGCAAATTTGGGCGGAAATTTTGGGGTTTTGGGTAATGAAGACATCAAAAGTGTAGGTCTGGGACAAACTTACGGCTTTGAATTGATGTTGCAAAAACGCCTTACGAAAAACTTTTTCGGCATTTTAGCCTATACTTTTTATTACAGTGAATATACAGCCTTCGATCAAAGCAAATATACGCCTTCGGCTTGGGACAATCGGCACTTGGTTTCTTTCACAGGTGGCTATCGCTTGGGACGAAACTGGGAAATTAGTTTGCGCTACCGTTTCCAGCAAGGTTCGCCTTACACGCCTTACAACGACCGCGCTTCGGCTGAAAATTATGCCTCCATCGGACGAGGTATTTTGGATTATAGCCGTTTGAATACCTTGCGTTTAGGGGTTTTCCAATCGGCAGATTTGCGTATTGACAAGAAATGGAATTTCAACCGTTGGGCTTTGAACTTATTTTTGGATATCCAAAATATACTCAACAGTATCAATCCTACTCCTCCGACCTACACCCTCAAACGCAATGCGGATAATACTTTCACAACGCTTGACGGTTCGGCTTTTAACGGCAAAAATGGTATTCCTGTAACTATTCCAAACACCAGCGGCGCTCGACTGCCGACTATTGGGGCGAATATTGAGTTTTAAGAAAAACATAAAACAGCCATTTTTACTAAAAAATGGCTGTTTTATTGAAAAAAAACGAAAACCAAAAAGAAATTATAGCGTTATTAAAAGAAAGGCTAAACTAACACCTCGTTCTATGCGATATTACCAAGAATATACCCCAAGTATGTCCATCAACTCACCCCGTCCGCACCAAGAAGTGATTACCAAACTCTTGGTACGTTTATATTTGCTTTTCGAAGCAGGACAAATAACTTTACAACCCTATCCTGAAACCATGATCGATTCGGGGCAATCCAGCCCTGTTCCTGATATTATTCTGGTCGATCTGGAAAGTGAACAAGCCCAAATTATCGTAGAAATTGCCAATAAAACGGGTTTTAAAGCCGATTGTAAAAAAGTGCGAACATTGATTGATGCTAAAGATTATGATATTAGAGAAGGCTTTGTTTATAATTACCAAACCCATGACTGGTACAAATACAGTTTGGCAAAGGGCGAGGAAGTTTCAGCTTTTTCGGATATTATTCAACAAGATTTTTCCATTTTTTTGAAAAAATAAAAGACAAGAGCCGTTTTTTAATGGCTCTTGTCTTTTATTTATGTTTATACTCAATCAAAGTTGCTTTTGTACGGCGAACATTCTTGTTCGCCACAGAAACGAACAAGAACTTCGTTTTACGAAAAAACCAATTTAGTTTTAATATAATCAAAACATTTTTTCATAAAAATATTTTATAAAAACTATAAAATCAATAGGACTTACGCAATTTTGAAAAATTAGCAAACTAAAGCAAGTCTGACCGTAGGTCTGACGTTTAAATACTGCTTTTTCGTGCGTCAGACCTACGGTCAGACTTTAATTGCGTAAGTTCTAAATATAATCAAAACATTTTTTCATAAAAATACTTTATAAAAACTATAAAATCAATAGGATTTATAAAAATAATGTATAATTTTGCGGCGTAAAAAAATTTCATCTTCCAAAGAGATGAAATTTTTTATAATTTAAAAACTACTAATCCAATAGAATTTATAAAAATAGTATTTTAAATTAATTTTAACACCTTAAAACTAATTTTTATGTCCAACAACTATTCAAAAGGCAAAGTTATTTTCGTAGGAGCAGGTTGCGGCGATCCTGAATTGCTTACTATCAAAGCCCTTCGCCACTTGCAAAATGCGGAAATTGTTTTAACAGATCGGTTGGTTAGCCCTATAATTTTGGAAAAATATGTTTCGCCAAAAGCCGAAATTATTACCGTAGGCAAGGAAGCCCACAAGGAAAATTCGACTCCACAAAGTTCCATTAACGAACTTTTACTGGACTATGCCGAACAGGGAAAAAACATTGTACGGCTCAAAGGCGGCGATATTTCCATTTTTTCGAATATCCTCTCCGAACTCCAAACCCTCAAAACCTACGGCATTCCCTACGAACTTGTGCCAGGAATCACAGCGGCTTTGGGGGCGGCGGCTTATACGGGCATTCCGCTTACGGCTCGCAACCATTCGCAAGGCGTTCGATTGCTTTCTTTTTATGACAAGCCCGATTTTGAGGCTTACGATTTTTACGATCTTGCCCAAACTAAGGATACTTTAGTATTTTATATGACCTCCGAATGGACTTGGGACTTGCTCTCAAACCTCAAAAAAGCGGGAATTTCGCAATCCAAGCGGGTTGCGGTGATCGAACAGGCAACTACGCCCGCCCAAAAAGTGCATATTGCTACTTTGCGGGATTATAAAAATTTGCCAAAAAAATTCGCCTCGCCTTCACTTGTGATGATTGGTTCGGTAGTCGAATTATACCATGATTTTGCATGGTTGCCCAATGCCGAAGAAAGCACAAATTATTTCGTACCAGTCCAAAAAGCAGTTCGGACAGCGAACATCCCTGTTCGCCAATTCTCATAATGAACAAGAATGTTCGCCGTACATAATCAACTCAAAATCAAAATATTATGCTTACAGAACCCAAACTACATACCTTACAAAACCTCTTGAGTACGTCTTCGAAAGAGGAAATTATTTGGATAAATGGTTTTTTGGCGGGTGTGATGCACCAACAAACTAATTACCAAACGGAAAACCGCATAGAAAGCCAGACACAAGTTCAGTACCAAACGCAAAGCCAAACCGACACGATTTTACCGCCTACGGAAATTCGTCAGAAGAAAATTACCCTTGTTTATGGTACAGAAACGGGTAATTCGAAGGGAGTCGCTACTAATTTGGCAGGAATCCTGAAGCAAAAAGGGCATCAAGTCAAACTCGTGGCTTTGAACCAATATCGTCTTTCGGATTTGGAAAAAGAGGAGTATTTCCTAACGGTTGTAAGCACACACGGTGATGGAGAAGCACCTGCCGCCGCTAAGAAATTTTACGATCATATTTTTCAGAATAGCCTGAATTTGAGCAATTTACAATTTGGTGTCCTGGGACTTGGCGATTCGGCTTATCCGCTTTTTTGCCAAACAGGAGAAGATATTGACCGACAGTTGGAAAAATTGGGGGGAAAAAGGCTTTTGACTTTGCAAAAATGCGACACAGATTTTAAAACCACCTCCCAAATTTGGTTCGAAAAAGTAATCACCGTTTTACAAAATACGGATAATCAAATACTTACCAAAAATATTTCGAACCAAGTTCAAGTACAAACCCAAACAGGTCGACAATATTATAAAGGCAAAATTGGGACGAACTTAAACCTCAATGACAGAGGTTCGAACAAAACCACACACCACATCGAAATCCTCCTTGATGAGGAAGTTCCCTATCAGGTTGGCGATTCGGCAGGAGTTTTAGCAAGCAACAAGCCCGTTCTGGTCGAGGCAATTTTGGAAAATACAGGGGCGAAAGCCGATCAAAAAATTAATTATAAAGACAAAAATTATACTTTTGGGGAATTATTAACCCGCAAAGTCAATATTTTGCACTTGCCGATCCGTTTGGTGCAGCGCTACGCCCAAATTGTAGGACAATCGATTCCCGAAGTGCGAATCGACCTTTTGGATTTGCTAAAAATCTACCCTGTTCAGAATATAAGCGTTTTTGAGCAGGTTTTGCAGATTCTCGAACCGATCAGCCCTCGACTCTATTCGATAGCTTCTTCGCCTCATGCCCACGCAGGCGAACTGCATTTGACGGTTGGTAAAAACCAATTTAAGGTAAATGGGGAAGCCAGAGTAGGTTTATGCTCGAATTATTTGCTCGATTTGCCCCTCAATACCGAAATCGAATTTTACATTCAACCCAATGATTCTTTTCGTTTGCCCGAAGCTGATCAGGACATCATTATGCTTTCGGCTGGTACAGGAATCGCCCCATTTCGGGCATTTTTGGCAGAAAGGGACAGTATAGGAGCAAGCGGACGAAATTGGTTGTTTTTTGGTGAGCAACATTTCCAAACCGATTTTTTGTACCAAACCGAAATACAGGCTTGGGCAGAAACCCATTTATTGAGCAAAATAAATACCGCTTTTTCGAGAGATCAAGCCGAAAAAATCTATATTCAGCATCGATTATTACAAAACGGAGCAGAAGTTTGGCAATGGATCGAAAGTGGGGCATATCTTTATATCTGCGGGGCGAAAAACCCCATGAGTGAGGACGTAGATAAGGTTTTGCTTGAAATTATCCAAAAATTTGACGGAAAAAATGCTGAATCGGCGGCGGAATATTTGGCAGCATTGGAAGAAAGCGGTCGTTATCAGAAAGATGTGTATTAGAAAAAAAATTTCAAATTTGGAATTGCGGAAAATAAAGGGTACATTTTTGGCATGAATGTTTTCGAACCAAAAATTATCTAAACTTATGGAGTTTTTAAACACTTTTTTCGAGGAAGTCGAAATTATTTCCAATATCCATTGGGGTTTTTACTTTTTCTTCTTTTTTATTATTTTTCTCATTGTTATTGGCATACAGGACATTCGGAACAAGCGCCAAACGATCAAGCACAACTTTCCAGTTCTTGGGCGTTTGCGCTATATGCTCGAATCGATAGGTCCTGAATTGCGGCAGTACATTGTGGCTAATAACCGCGAAGAATTGCCCTTTAACCGCAGTCAGCGTTCTTGGATTTACGCTTCCTCGAAACAAGAAAATAATTATTCAAGTTTTGGGACGGATAAAGATTTGCTTGATGCCAATCACATTTTTATCAATCCCGCCATGTTTCCTTACGTGGCAAAAGGCGCTCACCCCAACGTAAAAGACCCTTATTTTGTGCCTTGTGCCAAAGTGATGGGTTTGGGCAAACGCCGCCGTCCTTTTCGTCCTCATTCGGTTGTTAATATTTCAGCCATGAGTTACGGTTCGCTTTCACCACAAGCGGTTGAGGCTTTGAACAAAGGAGCAAAAAAAGTTGGTTGTTATCACAATACAGGCGAAGGTGGTTATTCGGATTATCATAATTTTGGGGCAGATGTCGTTTTTCATTTCGGAACAGGGTATTTCGGTTGTCGGGATTTGCAAGGCAATTTTAGCTTGGACAAACTTGCCCAATTAATTGAAACTCACCCAAATATCAGGGCTATTGAGGTCAAACTTTCTCAAGGAGCAAAACCGGGCAAAGGTGGGGTTTTACCGGGTAAAAAAATCACACCCGAAATTGCCCGAATCAGAGGCGTAGAAATGGGAAAAGATGTACTTTCGCCTGCTTTCCACAGTGCTTTTAGCAATGTTCCCGAATTGGTCGATTTCATAGAACGCATTGGCGAACGCACAGGCTTACCTGTTGGTATCAAATCTGCCATTGGAAAAATGGACGAATGGCACGAATTAGCCCATATTATGAAAACCACAGGCAGAGGTCCCGATTTTATTACCGTTGATGGCGGCGAGGGCGGGACAGGCGCCGCACCACCAGCCTTTGCCGATCACGTTTCGCTGCCCTTTATTTTTGGGTTTGCTGAAGTTTATAAAATTTTTGTGGCGGAAGGCATTACCGACAAGGTGGTTTTTATTGGTTCTGGCAAACTGGGTTTTCCTGCCAATGCCCTGAAAGCCTTTTCGATGGGAGTTGATGTGATCAATGTGGCGAGGGAATCGATGATGGCAATTGGTTGTATACAAGCCCAAAAATGTCATACCAATAATTGCCCAACAGGAATTGCTACGAACAATAAATGGCTTACTTCGGGACTTGACCCGACCGACAAATCGAACCGTTTTTATAACTATATCAAGACGATTCGCAAAGAAATATTGGAAATTACGCACGCTTGCGGCTACGAACACCCTTGCCAGATGGGAATGGAAGACGTAGATATAGGTATGGGTTCGAACAGCCAAACCCAAACGCTAAAAGATGCCTACGGTTACGAAAAAAAGCCGATTGATTTCAAAAGCGTACAAAGTATGCTCGACTGTCCGCATTTGGGGAGTGCCTATTTGCGTGAAAAGGCTAAAGTTTAGGTAAGTAAAAAGGGAAAACATAAGATTTGTATGTTTTCCCTTTTTTTTAATCTATCAACCTTGTAAACAAAATATGCCTAAAATGGCGTAAAATCGAAATAATTTTTAATAAATCCTCTTTTTCCGTTGCTACCAAAGTAGGTGAAATGCAATATTCTTTGCCGTCCATAATGGCAAAACGCCAATATTCGCCTATGATTTCGACACCGTACAGCGGGATTGGTTTTTCGTTTTTGGCTTGCCCAATCAAAAATGCCTCGATGAGCTGTGCCATCGGTTCTCCTGTCGGTTTTAGGTTAGGTTTGTACTCTTGAAAGTGAAAATAGGGATTTTGGTGTAAGTTCATAAAACCTTTTGCCAACATAAAATCCGATTTTACCTTCAAATGAATGCCCTCTACAGTTGCCGAAAGGAGTTTGTCAAAATAACCTACGACACCGTTTTCGTCTTTCAGATGCCCCAAATCCAAGATATGGGTAATAAACTTCATTTTTAGGTCTTCTTCCGACCAAGTCGCCATATTTTTGAGTCCTTTTTGATAAACTATATCAAAAATTCCTTGTTCGAGCGTATCAAACACAGGATTTTCAACCTCAAGCCATTCCTTCATCAAAGGCGTTTGGTATTCGACAATTCTATTCAACTTAAATTGTAAAACCAATTCGGCTTCAGTCCAATTTTTTTTGCTTTTGGGTGTTTTTTTATCATTATTTGCCATATTTTTTCTGTTTTGTTCGCAAAAATACGAAAAACGAGTAGGAAAATGGAAATAATTTTAGAAAAATAGGAAAATAATTTTCCAAAGCCGAACAAGAAACGAATCCGCAAACTCTTGCCGAATTGCGTGGTGGTTTCGTAGTTTTTTTTCTTATCTTTGTTTCAAACCCTTTTCCCATGCCCAAACCCATCATTTTCCTTGCTTTTGCTAATGACCGAGTCGATTACAGCCGCTATTTGCGAAATTTGCCCATCGAACAGCGCCAAATCAGGGAAGCCCTCGAACCTGCACAAGCGGCAGGGCTTTGCGAAATAGTCGAACGAACTAATGCCTCTCTGCCCGATATTTTGGATACTTTCCAGAAATACCAAGACCGAGTCGCTATTTTTCACTATGGCGGTCATGCCGATGGCTATCAACTACTGCTCGAAACGCCAACAGGCGAACATTCGGTAGCGCATGGTGGTGGCTTGGTTTCCTTTTTTTCGAGGCAAAAAGGGCTACGAATTGTTTTTTTGAACGGTTGCAGCACCCAACAGCAAAGTTTGGAATTGATCCAAAATGGGATTCCTGCTGTCATTGGTACTTCGAACTCCATTAATGATGAGGTAGCTACTTCGCTGTCGGTTCGGTTCTACAGAGGTTTGGCAAAAGGCTTGAGTTTGGAAAGGACATGGAACGAGGCGCTCGATGCGGCTAAAATGGAAAAAGGAAACGACCTGAAAGCCTTTTACCGAAGCAAAAAGGAACTCGAAGTCGATGCTTTTCCTTGGAATTTCCACGTCAAAGAAGGTTCGGAAATCGTGCGACAATGGAATTTGCCCGATGAAGTCCAAAATCCACTGTTTGGCTTGCCCGAATTACCCCAAAAATTTAATTTGCCTGCGCGCCCTTTTCGGTTTTTGGAGCGCTACAAACCCGAACACGCCGAATTGTTTTATGGGCGCTCTGCCTACATTCGTGAGTTGTATAACCGTTGCACCGATGCCAATTCCGCCCCTTTGATCCTGTTCAATGGGCAATCGGGTTCGGGCAAATCGAGCCTGCTCGATGCGGGACTTCTGCCGCGTTTAGAACAGGTGTGCCAAGTGGTGTATTTGCGAAGGGATCAGGCTTTGGGGCTTTGGGGAACGTTCAAAACGGTTTTTAAGGTAGAGGAATCAGCCAATTCAGTAAATAATCAAGGCATTGAAAAAGAAATTGCTTTTTTGGAAAATGCAATCCAAAATTCTTCCTCTGACCTGCATATTTTTTTCAAACAAGGTATCGATTTTTTGAAAAACAAACAAAAAGCCTCAATTAAAGCACTTTGGCAGGCGGCAGAAAAAGAAAAACCTTTGATCATTATTTTAGACCAAGCCGAAGAATGTTTTACGCGCCCAAACAGAAATTTGGCTAATGAATTAGCCCATTTCTTGCTCGAAGTCAAAGATATTTTCGAAAACCCGCAGGATAAACCACAAGGAAAACTGATTTTGAGCTACCGCAAAGAATACAGTTCGGAGATAGAGGAGGAAGTCAAGAATTTGGAAATTCCGAGAGAAAAAGTGTTTTTGCAACACCTTGATAAAGAAGGGATTGAAGAAATTGTCCTTTCGCTGACCAAAACGGAACGTTTGCAAAGACGTTACAATTTGAGCATAGAGCCTGAATTGCCCAGCATCATTGCTGACGATTTATTAGAAGACAAGGAATCTGCCATTGCCCCGATTTTGCAAATTTTGCTGACCAAAATGTGGAATATGGCGGAAAAAGATGGAAGTTTTGCTTTTACGGTTGCCAATTATCAGCGTTTGCGCAAAGAAGGCATTTTACTGGACGATTTTTTTGATCAGCAAGTCGAAAAATTGCGTCAAAAATATCAGGAATTAGAAGAAACGGGTTTGGTATTGGACATTTTACATTATCATACCACCAATTTAGGCACTGCCGAAACGCACAATTTGGACGAAATACGCCAACGCTATGGCGAAAACGAGGAACGTCTGAACCAAATTGCGGATTTATTGAACGAATTTAAGCATTTGTATTTGTTGATTGAGGCAGGCAGTTTGCGAACGGGTTTGGCACACGATACGCTTGCGCCTTTGGTGCGGCAGCGGTTCAAAAATTCGGACAAAATGGGGCAAAGGGCAAGTTTGATTTTGGAAAATAAAGTCCGAAATTATGAAATAGACCAAGATTCGCTATTGGATAAGGAGGATTTGGCGGTAGTCGAACAAGGCACAAACGGAATGCGGCTTTGGACAAGCAAGGAAGCCGAATTGGTCAAAAAAAGCCAAGCAAAACGAGCTAAAGAAAGGCAGAAAAACAAACTTATTCGCATTACAGGCGTGTTTGCTTTGTTAATTATTTTGCTAACTTTAGGTCTGGCTCTGTGGCAGTGGCAGGTGGCACAAAAACAAACCATCTTTGCCAATAAAAAAGCACAAGAAGCAACAAAAAATTTGCAGGAAGTACAAAGAAAAAAAATGCACGAATTTTTGCAAAGGATTGAACTGGTGGCGGGTGCGAATGAAAATATAAGTTCTTTATTGCTGGAAATTAGGCTCATTGCAAGCCAATTACCCGAAAAGGACAGCGTAGAAATGGTGTTGAAAAAATTAGAAAAAAAATAAAAAATCATTTATTTCATTAGGACTTACGCATTTTTTAAAACTAACAGTTCTTTAAGAACTGTTAGTTCTTGATTATCAAGAATTTATAAAAATAACATTTTTTTGAAAAAAATTCAAGTCTGACCGTAGGTCTGACGCACGAAAAAGCAGTATTTAAACGTCAGACCTACGGTCAGACTTGCTTGAGTTTGCTAATTTTTCAAAAATGCGTAAGTCCTACATATCTAAAAAAATAAACTATGAAAATTTTAGTCCTTTTATTCATTTTTTTGGCAAATATCGCTTTTGCCCAAAATGCGGCTTACGAAGAAGCCATAAAAAACGGTGATCTTGCTTTGAAAAGGGAAGATTACGAAATGGCAATTCTCAAATACAGAGCCGCTGATGCCATCGATCCGAGCCAAAAGAAAATATCTACCGAACGAATAGATAAGGTTTTTAAGGCTATAGAAGCCAAAAGAAAGCAAGCCGAAGAAGCCAAATTGCGCGCCGAAAAAGCAGAAAAAGAGGCTTTTTTGCAAACTCAAAAGGCACAAAAAGCAAGCGCAGAAGCAGAAAAAGCCTTAAAAAAAGCTGAAATAGCAAATATAAATACAAACATTGCTCTTGTAAATGCCGAATTAGCAAAAAAAGAAGCCGATGCGTCCCGTGCCGAAGCCCAAAAATTGGTTGATGCTTTTTATTTTTATGATAATAAGTTTGCCTTGGCATTTAAGGAGGATAATTTTTATTTTATTGACAAAAAAGGAAATAAAGTAGAGAAATTACAGCAATGGGCTAAAGCCGAGCAGTTTGACTGGCGAGGGTTTGCCAAAGTAGGCAACGACAAAATGGGTGATAAGTATTCTTTGATGGACACCTTAGCTCATGTTTATCCCTTCAGTTCCAAAATCGAAGACCTAAAAATGGATATAACTGCCTTAGATATGACACGAAAAGCCATAGATTCCAAAGTCGATACCATCTGGACACAAAAACAATTACAAGTTTTGTTTCTGAACACTGTAGAGGCTGATAGCCTGCCGCCCAAAATAGGACAGTTAGAAAATTTGACTTATTTGGATTTTGGAGGAAACACGATGCAAACCCTTTCTCCTTCTATTGCCGAGCTGAAAAAATTGGAAATGTTGTATTTACACAAAAACAAACTATCGAGTTTGGGCGAAAAAATTGGTGAATTGACCAATTTGAGGTTTATTAACGTACAAAATAACGAACTCCATAGCTTGCCCGCTGAAATCGGGAATCTGAAAAATTTAAAATATCTGCACGCACACAATAATCAATTGACCGCTTTGCCTGCCGAAATCGGGAATTTGAAAAATTTGCAGGAATTGACATTGGCAACTAATCAAATCCAAAGCCTGCCTGCCGAAATCGGAAATTTGGAAAAATTGGAACTATTGAATATACATACCAATCAATTGACCGCTTTGCCAGCCGAAATCGGCAAATTAGAAAAATTAAGAATGTTGGATTTGCCTATTAACCAAATCCAAAGCCTGCCTGCCGAAATTGGAAATTTGAAAAAATTGGAAGTATTGAATATGCACACCAATCAATTGACCGCTTTGCCTGCCG
>JAAFHK010000098.1 GCA_013297565.1 Cytophagales bacterium | reverse complement strand
TTTGGTAAATTGGCTGAAAAAGTGGGTGCAAAACAGTTGAAATTCGACAAAATTTTGGCTATGGCAAATGCCGAGTCCAACATTGTTGCGGCTGGAACGCCTTACAAAGCAGAAATGTTTATAGCGGCTTCTTCTACTACAGTTGTGCCTCGTATGAGTACTACGGCAGGTCCTATCAAAGTAGAAAACGGTGTCGGTAAATTGGAGTTTATTGCTCGTGCCGCAAGCTATGATGCTGACGGTAAGTCAAAACAAACTTGGAAAGGTACCATTACCATTAAAGGTCCAAGCGGTGATACTACCTTTAATCTTGAAAAAGAATATATTGTAGCGAAACCTGTGGTACAAGTTCAAGGTGCGGCAATTAGTGCGCTTTATATGAACTGCGGAAACGAATTAAATATTCAAGTTCCATCTTTAGGGCAAACTTACGACCCAAGCTTCAGGGCTGAAGGTGGTACTGTTATTCCTGGTGGCAAAAAAGGATATGTAATCATTGTTCCTAATTCGCCTAAAGTTAGAATTTTTGTTAGTAGCGGTGGTATGCAGATTAGTGATGCCAAAGGTGAGCAGTTTTCTGTAAAACCTATTCCAAAACCTACAGTAGAACTTTTGGGTGATGGTGGCAAAAAATTGGATTTGAAACAAGGTGGTACTATGCCTCGTAGCTTGGTAGCTAAAGCAGTACCTGATCCTACTTTCAAAGAACAAAATCCTAAAGATGCTCGTTATGCCGTTACGAATTGGGAGGTGATTTTGGCACGTGGCAAACGTCCTGTTAAAAACTTGAATTTCAATTCGGCACAAGCTAACTTGAATCAATTAGCAGCTGAAGGTCGTCCTGGTGATCGTTTGGTTATTACTATCAAAGGAATCACTCGTACAAACTTCCAAAATGCTACTGAACAAGTGAAAATGGCGGAAGAAATTATCAGTTACTCGATTCAATAATATTTTGTCAAAAAATATTTAAAACAGCAAAAGCCGATTATTAGATCGGCTTTTGCTGTTTAATAAAATTGATAATTATTAAAGTTTATGAATAATTTGCGTAATGCCCTTTAGGGTGTTTGTAATTTATTGAAAATCAGTTAAATACACGCACCCTGAAGGGTACGATACAGATTTATTCATAAACTTTATTAAAAATCTATTACCTTTCTGTAGTATGCCCTTTAGGGTGTGCCGAATAATTGATTTTCAATTTAGTATAAACACACTAAAGGGTGGGACAAATTATTCATACTCTATATTCATACTCAATCAAAATTGCTTTTGTAAGGCGAACAAGAATGTTCGTTTTACGACATAAGCCAATTTAGTTTCAGTATAGTTTGTAAAAAAAACAAATCAATGGACAAACATTTTGAGCAAACACCCAGACAATTAGGCTATCGTTTCCCAGCCGAGTGGGAAAAACACGAATCCACATGGTTAAGTTTTCCACATCGGGAATCTTCATGGCCAGGAAAAATAGAAACTATTTTTCCTATCTATTTCGAGTTCATAAAAATTTTAGCGAAGCGGGAGATAGTGAATATCAATGTATTGGATACAAAAATGCGTATTCACGTATTGGAACAACTCGGAAAAATAGGGGCTAATTTGGCTAATATTCGGGTTTGGGAAAATCCTACAAACGATGCATGGTGTAGGGATCATGGGGCGGCTTTCGTGATAAATCCGAAGTCGGCAAGTCCAAAGGCAGTTGTAAATTGGAAATACAACGCTTGGGGGGGCAAATATCCACCCTATGATCTGGACGATCAGATTCCCTTACACATGGCAAAAGTTGCTCAAGTGCCTGTTTTTGAACCTAATATTGTGATGGAAGGCGGAGCTATTGAGGTAAATGGGGCGGGAACTTTACTGACTACCCGAAACTGCTTGCTTACCCCTTCGCGAAATCCGCACCTTGACGAGAAACAAGTCGAGCATTACCTTCGAGAATATTACGGAGTGGAGCATATTATTTGGGTAGAGGCGGACATGGCAGGTGATGATACTGACGGGCATATCGACCAGTTAGCCCGATTCGTCAATTCGGATACTGTAGTCGTCATGGCAGAGGCTAATCCGCAGGAAGACAATTACGAATCGTTGAAAAGTTTGAAAAAACAGTTACAAGCGGCTCGTTTGGAAAATGGAAAACCACTGAACATTGTCGAAATCCAGATGCCTAAACCGATTTATTATTCCGATCAGCGTGTGCCTGCCTCTTATGCCAATTTTTACATAGCAAATGGCGTGGTCATTGTGCCTATTTTCAAATGTGCAGAAGACAAAGCGGCTTTAGATATTTTGGAAAGATGCTTACCAAAACACGAAATTATTGGTTTGGATTCTACGGATATTAGCTGGGGTTTGGGTAGTTTTCACTGCCTTAGCCAACAAGAGCCAGCCGTTTAACGAAACTTTAAAGCCTAAAAATGCGTAAATACACGCAAAAAACACATACAATTATGTTCAAAAAAATTATTTTCCTGTTTTTTACGCTTGCTTTTGTTTTTAGTTGTGCTACTGTTCCCGTAACAGGTCGCCGACAGCTAAAGCTCATTGGTGATTCCCAATTAATGGGTATGAGTTTTTCGCAATACCAAAGTTTTTTGCAACAAAACCAACTTTCGCGCGATGCAAACCAAACCGCAACGGTTCGGCGCGTGGGTGTAAGAATCCAAAAAGCTGTCGAATCTTATATGCAGCAAAAAGGATTAAGTTCGCAGTTGCAGGGTTTTCAATGGGAGTTTAATTTGGTAGATGATAATACGGTCAATGCGTGGTGTATGCCAGGTGGAAAAGTGGTCGTTTATACAGGGATTTTGCCTGTTTGCCAAAATGAAGATGGCTTGGCGGTGGTGATGGGACACGAAATAGCCCATGCGATTGCGCAACATGGTAATGAACGCATGAGTCAAGGACTTTTGCAACAGTTAGGCGGAGTTACTCTCTCGATTGCCTTGGCGGACAAACCACAACAAACACAACAGCTTTGGATGACGGCTTACGGAGTTGGTTCGCAAGTAGGTATGCTTTTACCTTTTAGCCGCGCGCAGGAATCGGAAGCGGATAAAATTGGGCTTACTTTTTCGGCAATGGCAGGCTACGATCCGCGCGAAGCCCCGCGTTTTTGGAAAAGAATGGGGGCGGCTTCGGGCGGAAGCACTACTCCGCAATTCCTTTCTACGCACCCTTCAAGCGAAACTCGAACCAGAAATTTGGAGGAAATGTTGCCCCAAGTTATGCCTCTTTATGAGCAAGCTAAAGCCAATAAACCAAGATAATTTAATAAAAACCGCTTAATTTTTAAAATTAATCGGTTTTTATTTTTCCCAAATAATAATTTTCTGCTTTTCGCATTTCTTTCTCTTGTTCGGGAGTCTTGTCGCCCAAACCCAAAAGGTGCAAAACCCCATGAATAATTACTCGGTTCAGTTCTTGCTCAAAACTTACCCCAAACTCTTCGGCATTTTCGGCAACGCGCTCCACACTAATAAAAATATCACCCGCTATTTCGCCTTCGTATTCGGCTTGGTCGAAAGTAATAATATCGGTCAGGGTGTCGTGATTGAGATACTCGACATTAATTTTATGCAAATGTGCGTCCGAACAAAAAATAAAATTTAGGTCTTGCTCCTCCGCCAATCGGCATTCGTAATCAGTAATGGCAGTTTCGATCCATTGACTCGTTTCTTGTGTTTTGGCAAAAGCAAAATCGACATCTTCGGTAAAAAAAAGAATGGGCATAAAAATGCTTGTTTTGAAAAAGTAATATTTAGGTTTCAACAATCCCCTTCAAAGTTTCGAAAACCTTGAGGGGGATTGGATTAAAAAATAGCCAATTTGGGTTTATTTTGCAGGATTTTATCAATTCTCTCGATAATTTCGGGGGTAATTTTTGGGACAATTTCTAAGGCTTGTAAATTATCCGTAAGTTGTTCCACTTTTGAAGCTCCCAAAATAACTGTGCTTACATTTTCGGTGCGCAAACACCAAGCAATCGCCAAACGGTTTAGACTTGTGCCTAATTCTTTCGCCAACTCGCTAAGTTGTTCAACTTTGGGAATTTTTATTTTGGCTTCTTCACCCGTTAGGCGTTCCTTGAGCCATTCCATGCCTTCCAAATTTGCCCTTGCGCCTTCAGGTACTTTGCCCTCATTGTATTTGCCCGTGAGCAAACCCGAAGCAAGCGGCGACCAGATCGTTGTCCCCAGCCCAATTTCCTTATAAAGTTTGTGGTAATCGAGTTCGACCTTATTGCGGTGAAACATATTATATTGCGGTTGTTCCATTGTTGGCGGGACAAGATTGTATTGGCGTGCTACAGAATAGGCTTCCATAATTTCCTGTGCCGACCATTCCGAAGTTCCCCAATACAAAACTTTGCCTTGTTGGATCAAATCCGACATAGCTCTGACGGTTTCCTCCACAGGTGTATTGAGATCGGGACGATGACAAAAATACAAATCCAAATAATCGACCTGAAGGCGTTGCAAAGCGGCATGACAAGCCTCAATCACGTGCTTTCGGCTTAAGCCTTTTTGGTTCGGCAGTGTTCCACCCCAAAAAACCTTGCTCGAAACCACAAAAGTATCACGCGCCCAGCCCATTTTTTTGAGAATATTGCCCATCACAATTTCCGCCTTCCCGCCTGCATAGGCTTCGGCATTGTCAAAAAAATTAATGCCCGCATCGTAAGCCGTTTTCATACATTCCTCTGCGGTAGTGTCACCTACCTGCGAACCAAATGTAACCCAAGCCCCAAAAGATAAGGCGCTGACTTGCAATCCCGATTTCCCTAAGCGTCTGTATTCCATAAATATAATTTTTAAACAAAAAAGAAAGGTTAATTTTGGGGCTAAGAAACCCAACCAAAACCACCTTTCCTTATGAACGAATTTGTTCAATACAAAAATAGCAAGATTATTCAAAATGTTTCCTATTGTGGAAAATTTATCAAGAAAAAATGTTTTTTTCTTCTGGTATTAGCGGTCATAAAACGTAGAAATGTACAATTCTGGCATCTTGCAGAAGAACTCAATACGGAGGCGAAAACTTTCTCAAATTTGCTCTGTATTCAGCGCTTTTTCTCAGGAAGCCCTTGTAAAAGTCTTATTGAGCTTTCTTGCTGCGCTAAAATTGCGGCTTTGCTTGGATCGTACCGAGTGAGATTTTGGCAAGACGCAGATCAATATTTTAGTCTTAAGCGCCTATTTTCGAGGCTTAGGTTTGCCCTTGTTTTTTGAAATATTGGACAATCGTTTGGGCAATTCGAACCTATACTGAAACTAAGTTGGTTTGTGTCATAAAACGAACATTCTTGTTCGTTTTTGTGGCGAACAAGAATGTTCGCCCTACAGAACCAGATTTGATTGAGTATAATTGAGTCTTGCCTTCGCTTTTTGTCTTTCTGTAGGTGTCGAACATCATGAAAAAGTACAAAATGATCCTTTATGAGAATCGTTTATTTGAACAAATGAAATTGGGTAGTTATCCTTTTTTCTTAGTTTTTGATCGGCAAGGCAAATTGGTAGGACATCAAATGGGCTACATTTCAAGTAAAAAAGAAGAAATTGTACAGAAACTTCGGAAATTTCTTGAAAACATATAACTTTAGGACTTACGCATTTTGCTCGTAATTGCTCAAAAATAACATTTTTTTCAAAAAATGTTATTTTTATAAACTCTTTATAATCAAGAACTAACAGTTCCTAAAGAACTGTTAGTTTTAAAAAATGCGTAAGTCCTAAACTTATAAGATTGAAAACTTGCGAGTTTTTCGAGCTTTTTATCCCTTAACTTTTCATTAACAAGATTTCAATTTCCATTAACAAGCACTTATCTATAAACGCCGTATATTTGTATCAGAAAAGTACGGCATACTTTCCAGTTAAAAAAAAATCTTTGGTTACATCTTTTTAAAATTTTAATTGAAATGAAAAAAATCACTTTTTTATCCTTATTTTTTGCACTTATGAGTGCAGTGGCTTTTGCTCAAGCTCCAGCCCAATCTCAAAATGCTAACGTAGCGGCTTTCAAATGGACAAAATCGACCACTCACGATTTTGGCACAATCCAACAAAACAAACCTGTAACGGCTACCTTTGAATTTACCAATGTGGGTAAAACTGCCCTTATTATTACAGAAGCCAAAGGTTCTTGCGGTTGCACAGGCACTACTTTCCCAAAAACTCCTGTAGCTCCTGGTGCTAAAGGCGAAATTACGGCTACTTTTAATGCCGCCGCCGCAGGTAGTTTCACCAAAACGGTAACTGTAAATGCCAATACTGCCGAAGGAACAATTATCCTAAACATCAAAGGCGAAGTAGTGGGAACTACAAACAAAAAATAAAGATTTTTGTGAGATTTCCTCACAAGTTTTCTTTTCTAAAAAACCTATAAAATTATTCAATTTTATAGGTTTTTTTTTTAGCTTTGCCAAAAGAAATTCTTACAAAAAATTCTATCTATATGGAACATCAAACCCGAAAATACACTCTTAAGATATGGCGGCAAGCAAACCCCAACGCAAAAGGTGAAGTAAAAACGTACCAGATTGATAAAATTTCGCCTGATAGTTCATTTTTGGAAATGATCGATTTCCTGAACGAAACCTTACTCAAAAAAGGAGAAGACCCCATCGCTTTTGATCACGACTGCCGAGAGGGAATTTGCGGAATGTGCAGTATGTATATCAACGGACACCCACACGGCAAAGGCGAAGGAATCACGACTTGTCAGCTTCACATGAGAAGTTTTGCAGACGGCGAAACCATTTACATCGAGCCTTGGCGTGCTAAAGCCTTTCCTGTTATCAAAGATTTGGTAACTGATCGTTCGGCGTTCGACCGCATTATTCAGGCGGGTGGATACGTATCGGTAGGGACAGGATCAGCCCCTGATGCCAATGAAATTCTCATTCCGAAAAATATTGCAGACGAAGCTATGGATGCGGCGCAGTGCATTGGTTGTGGGGCTTGTGTGGCGGCTTGTAAAAATTCGTCAGCCATGCTTTTTGTGTCTGCCAAAGTTTCGCAATTAGCCCTTCTGCCACAAGGACAATCCGAACGCAAACGCCGAGTCGAAAAAATGCTTACCCAGATGGACGCTGAAGGTTTTGGTTCTTGTACCAATACAGGTGCTTGCGAAGCCGAATGTCCCAAACAAATCTCTTTGACGCACATTGCTCGCTTGAATAGAGAATATTTGAGTGCCAGAGTGAGTTCCGATCAGCTCGAAGAATTGCCTTTGATCAAAATCGAAAAAACGTATTAGTTAGACGCACTCTAAAGGGTACGCTACAGAATATTCATAAAATTATTGTATGCTGAATAAATAAAAAGCGTCATATTTGAAAATATGACGCTTTTTATTTATTCAGCATACAATAAAAAACTACCTACTAAAACAGACTACCTCTCAAAGTAAATCTATAATCGGGTATGAGCTGACGTTCTTTGTGAGTGGCTCGGAAATAATAATCGCCTTTGTCGAGTCGCTTCGCAAATTTGAACTTCTGGGTAGTAAAACCTTGTGCATCAGGCTTTACCGTAACAGGTTGATTTTTGAACATCACGACAGGGTTATTTTTGCTGTCATAAAGCGTGAGATAGATGATTTGATCATCTCCTGGTTCGAATACTTTTTTACCAACTTTGAATTTGATGGTGATTTCTTTCGCATCAGCCGTAGTAGCGGATTTGCCAGGATCATTCAAAGAAACTTGGCGGTCTTTGAGCAAATAAGTCGCATCAAAATCGGAAATTTTGTCCTCACCTTGTGAAAGACGATTAATTTCGGTTTGTTGTTCCGCAATTTGGCGTTGGGCTTTAGCCAAAAGTTCTCTCAATTCGTTACGGTCGGTGATAAGGCTGTCGAGTTGCGAACGAGTAACGTTTTGATCAGCAAACTGTTCATCAAGACGTTGTTTTTCAGCTTTTAACTGTTCGAGTTCGACTTTCGCCCCCTTAAATTCTTTGATTTGTTTGGCTAATTGAAAACTCAAATAACGGTTTTGTTTTATTGCCTTGTCGAGTTCGCCTTTGTATTTGGCTATCTGACTTTTGGCTTGCATGACAAAATTGCCCGTATTTTGATTTCTGTCTTCTTCTGCCGCCGCCAAAGTCGTTTCTGCAAATTTGCGTTTTTCGGTAAAAACGGCTTTTTGGCTTGAAGCTTCGGGTGTGCCGATCTGCCGTTTGGCTTTTTGGATTTCAGCTAAAGCACTGTCCAACTGGGTTCGTATGCTTTCAGGATTCGAATATACGAACAGGGAGTCTTGAGTGCGAGCTATTTCGGTCGAAAGGCGGTTTTCCAACGAAGTCAATTCATTTTTAACTTGTTGAAGGTCGTTTTCGTCGATTTCGCGCTGTTTATTGACTACCCAAATTCCTGCCGCAAACAGCGCCGCCGCAAGCACCGCTACCACAGCAATAAACGTAATTTTTACGGTTGAGAAATTCATAATTTGAACGGTTTTTGAAGTGAAACAACTTGAAACACAATGGATTATACTATTTTGTTAAAGTACTGGTATAAAGATAAACAAATATTTTCTTGAAAATCAAGTAGTTTGCAAAAAATAAAAGCAACCTTTCGCAAGATTGCTTTCAAAAAACATTTGGAAAAGCCCTTACACTTTTTGTTTTTTAACCAAAACTACCTCTTTAGGACTATTCGTTTTTTTGGCATAAGTAGGACAGGATTTATAGGCGCAAGCCGAAGTACCTGCTAAAAGCAAAGCAAAAAACAATATTTTTATTTTCATAAGACGCAAAAAATTTGGGTTTCGAGGATATCCATCGAGTAAATATACGTTTTTCAAACAAAAAAAGTGTAGTTATGTACTTTTTTTGATAAATATAATTAATTCTGTTGAAACAGGTACTAAAATGACTACTATTTGCCGTTTTCAAGTTTTCTGGAAAATTTGGTATCCTACAAATATTTATTTCCTACCAAATAATTCTGCACATAGTCCGTAATCCCATATTCTAAATTCGAAAAAGGCTTTTGGTAGCCCGCATTCCGCAATTTTAGTATGTCGGCTTCGGTATAATATTGGTATTTGTCCCGAATATCAAGCGGCGTATCTACGAAGGTAATCTTGGGTTCGAGTTCCAAAGCATAGAAGGTATTGTGTGCCAAATCCAAAAAAGTTCGCGCCCAACCTGTTCCCAAATTATAAAGCCCTGAAGCGGGACGTTTTTGGGACAAAAATTCACAAACCTGTACCACATCTTTTACATAGACAAAATCCCGCAACTGTTCGCCGTCTTGGTAGTTTGGATTGTGAGATTTAAACAATTTCATCGAACCTGTTTCGCTTATCTGCTTGAAAGCGTGAAAAATAACCGAAGCCATGCGTCCTTTGTGGTATTCGTTTGCTCCATACACATTAAAAAATTTTAAACCATACCAAAATGGCGGGCGTTCGGTTTGCGTCAAAACCCATTTGTCAAACTCATTTTTGGAAACTCCGTACGGATTCAAAGGTTTCAAATCATTGACAATATCCTCTCTGTCTTCATAACCCAATTCGCCAAGCCCGTAGGTTGCCGCTGAAGAAGCATAGACCAAAGGAATTTGTTTTTCGGTACAAAAACGCCACATTTCTTGCGAAAAACCAATATTAAGTTTTTCGAAAATGCTATAATCAAATTCGGTAGTGTCGGTTCGCGCACCCAAATGGAAAACGAAATCGATTTTTGGTTTTTGGGTTTTTAGCCAATCGAACAACAATTCGCGCTCAATTCGGTAGGCTATGTGCTTGTCTTTGAGGTTATTAGCTTTATCCGCCCGACTGAAATCATCAACCACTACAATATCCCTTAAGCCTTTTTGGTTCAGATAACCCACCAAAGCACTTGCAATAAATCCCGCCGCACCTGTTATTATAATCATTGTTTTTTAGAAAAAAATACGTTTTATGGAGTAAATAGATTGATCTAATTTTTTAAGGTCAAAACTATACTAAAAACTGTATAACCTTGTAAGGTCTTAAAGACCTTACAAGGTTGAAAATCAATATTTTACAATTTTTAAAATGTGTAATTTATAAGAGTTTTGAGTATACAAGCAAAATTTTGCTATTTTTCGTAGTCAAATGTAGAGAAATTTTAAGAAAAAGGGAAATTAAAAATTAGGGTATTTCTTTGAAAAGAGAGAAATTCGTTTAGGTGTTCGAAAAAAGAAACCTTTATAGCGTTCCAAACACTATAAAGGTTTTTTATTCTATTCCCAAACAACATTGATCGTAAGCACTTTTCTATTTCTTCCAACTACATTTTTATTTTTTGATCATTTTTACCAATTTAAGGATTAATGGTCTGATAAGCAAGTAGATAGCCGCCGAAATGAGTAGAAACACACTACCAACCAATACAGGAAGGACTCCCCCAATAAAATAGGTTAAGCCAAGCACAAAACCCAAAAAATATTCGGCTTTGTAGGTCGGGAATAAGAAGGCAAGCCCGAAAATAATCAGCGGAACATTACCCAAAAATAGCTCGAACCGATACACCACAGCTACTCCCAAAGCAATACCAAATACCAAGGCACTCAAAAAACCAATCAAAGTGTGTTTTGGGAAAGGAATTGCCTCTGATTGCTTAAATAAGCCTTTTCCGACTCTGAAAAGCAAAAACCAAGTCGTGATGGGAATGACCACTGCCCCCCAAGCATTGGATATTAAGGGCATCGTTTTGTCGGCTAAAAAATGATGACTCGGTATGCCGCCTCGAAAATACTGCCACAGTAACAGACTCGATAATAATACAGTGATAAGGGCTGTAAAGCCTATCTTGAAAAGAAAAAAATGCTGTTTTGTAATCATCTTTTGGGTTCTTTTAAAAAATGTTTTACAAAACTATTCTTTTTTTGGGGAATAGAACCGTATTTGTGTAAAAAGGAAATAAGATTGATAAATATCGGTCGTAAGCACCGTTCTACCAAACAGGTTATAAAAATGAAGGGGAAATATTTTTGCTTTTGGTGTGGATTTGATGCTTTGGAAATGAAAAACTGCAAAAATTTCTTTTTTTATCAAGAAAATGTATTTTTGAAAAAACAAATCATAACTAATATGGCTTTAAGAAATCTTATTGAAAATCAGACAATTAGAATAGATGACCACAAGAGAGGTAGTGGTGAAGTAAAAAATTGGGATGATCAAAGTGCCGATATTCATATCGACAAAGAGACACATTTTCCAATTGACGGCAAACCACAAAAAGTACGAATTAGAATTCCTATTAACTCAGATAGAGTATTAAGGATTGAACAAAAAAATAAAACATTAGGTAAAATTCCTACGAAATTAAAAAAAGAAATTCAAGAAGCCTTTCAAAACATTTCAAGAAGAGATGATTTTATAAAGGATATGGTTGAAGTGATAAAAAACTTTCATACTGTTCTTGAAAGCAAAGAGCAAGTAAAACAAACACTTGAAAGAATTTCCAAACATTTTGATTTAAAGTGGTATGGAAATGAGTTAGACGATTTGGTTGAATATATTGATAGAGAGTTAATATCATATACTCGAAATTATTTTGATAATGGAAAACAGTATTCTATTAAAGTTGATAAGACGCATATTGAAATTGGTGAAGTTAGAAAGAAAAAGCTAAAAAACAGAAATTAAAGAATAACCTCTATAGCGTTCCAAACGCTATAAAGGTTTTTCTAAAAACTTCTACTCCCAACTCAACACAGGTCGTAACCAGCGTTCTACTTCTTCCAAAGGCATGTTTTTGCGTTTGGCGTAGTCCGTAACTTGGTCTTTTTGGATTTTGCCAAGCCCAAAATATTTGGCTTCCGCATGGGCAAAGTACAAGCCGCAAACCGATGCCGCAGGTGACATGGCTAAGTTTTCGGTCAAGGAAATATCCAAGTTTTCAGCCGCTTGTAAGAGTTCGAACAATTTGATTTTTTCTAGATCGGAAG
>JAAFHK010000095.1 GCA_013297565.1 Cytophagales bacterium | reverse complement strand
GAACTACGAATCCAACGTAGCTACTGTAGCTCCGCAGAACGGTGCATTCCACGAATTGACTGAACGTCTTGACGAAAGAGGCAGAATCGTAAGAGGTGTTAGTTACCGCTTATTGACTCAACCTACAGGAGACGTTAGCATGACGCTTAACGTTCGTAGCCTTACAGCAGTGGGTACTTTCTCTGATTGGGCTCGCATTTCTACAGATGGTACTAATTTTACCACTTCTGTAACGGTTACTTTCACACCTACTAACTGGAATAACTTCCAAACAGTAAGTATTCAAGGTCGTGATAACAACTTGAATGATGGTATCCGTGGCGTATTGATCCAAACTAACAATTTGGTAAGTACAGATGCCAAATACAACACTATTTCGGTTGAAGATTACGTAGCATACATTGCTGATAACGGAAGTAACACAGGTGCGCCTGTAACAGCTCCAACTACAGCTACTGATTTGACTCGTCCTTCTGGCGTAACAGTTCAACCAGGTAACCGTCAAGTGGTTGTTACTTGGGCTCCAAACCCAGAGGCTGGGGTAAGCTACGAAGTTTGTTACTTTGCGGCAGGTGTGGCAGAACGTTGTATCACAACAACTTCTACCAGTGCGACTATCAACGGTTTGCAAAACGGTATCACTTACCGCTTCCGTGTAAGAGCATTGCCTGCTAATGCAACTGTAAATAACCCAAGTCAATTTACTGCCGCAGTTGAAGCGTATCCATCTATCGTATTGGCGAATGGTGAAGAAGACATCAAATCTAATTTGAATGTGTATCCTAACCCAAGCGATGGTTCATTTACGTTGAAATTGTCTAATGTAAATACTTCACGCATGAAAGTTAGCGTAACTGACGTAACTGGTCGTCAAATCTTCACAAAAGATTTTGGCAAAACCAGTGGTGAGTTCCAAGCTGACCTCATGATGGCGAATATGCCTGCTGGTATCTATATGCTTTCTGTAGATACTGACAACGGTACTTATCACACAAGATTAATGCTTGTTAAAAACCGTTAGAAATCAGAATTGGAATAGGGCGTAAAACCCCTATTCCTTTCTATTATTTTGTTTTTCATTTTTCAAAAAAATATTCTTGACTATGAAAAAAGTCCTTTCGAGCATTTTATTTTTAGTGCTTTTAGTTGCTGTTCAGTCATGTTCTACATCAAACAATAATCCTACAGCAAGAGTCAATGTAGTAGATGATCTTTTGACTTCTGTAAGCGGTTGGACAGTCATCGAGGCCCGTTTTGGTAGCGAAGATGCTCCTTCGACTATGTACACAGGTTATCGTATTAAGTTTAACAAAGACGGCAGTTATACGATTACTCGCCCAAATGCAAAAGCAGTAAATCCTAACCGTAGCAATCCTAACAACTTCGGTGTTTGGAGATCAGATGCTTCAGGTGGTAATGTTCGCTTTTTGCTTTTAGATGGTAGTGTCAATATGCAAGTCTTGAACACACCAAGTACCAACCAATTGGAACTTCAGTGGTTTGTTTCCATTCCAGGCAAAACAGGTGCTGAATACTACTGGAAACTTCGTGCTGTTAATTAGTATTTGTTTATTTGGCGTGTTTTTTTGACAGGCTAAAAAAACAGACAGAAAAAAACCTCACAAATTAATTTTTGTGAGGTTTTTTTCTGTCTGTAATCGTTTGTCGTGGGTAACAATCACTAAGCCGATATTTTTTTCTTGAGTTTGTGCTTGCAAAAGTTGAATGACTTTCGAGCAATTTGTATCATCAAGTCCCGAAGTCGGTTCGTCAGCCAATACGATTGAAGGCGAATTTAACAAAGCCCTTGCGATTCCGACCCTTTGCTGTTCGCCCTGACTTAGCTGGTTTGGGTAGGAATTGATTTTATACTCCATTTGCATTTGTCCCAATAAATCCTTGATCGTTTGTTTATTGGGTTTCTTTTGTGCCAAATGTTGCGTCAGCAAAAGGTTATCAAGAACAGTAAGGGAAGCCATGAAATGATGGTTTTGGAAGACAATGCCTATGTTTTGCCCTCTGAATTTATCCATTTCAGTTTCTTTTAATGAAACGATGTTTATTTCTTTTATCCAAATACTCCCTTGTTGAGGTTTCAATAAGCCCGCCAAAATGTGTAAAAAAGTCGTTTTTCCACAACCCGAATCGCCCAAAATGAGTAAAGTTTCTTGGCTTTGGCATTCGATATTAGGGAATTTGAACGTTTGTTCGGTTCTTGGATAGCTAAAAGTCAGATTTTCGGTTCGAAGCATAGTTTTTGGGTTTTAAAAAACCTGTAAGGTTTTCAAAACCTTACAGGTTTGATGCACATGGAATTACAATTTCCTATAGATTTCCTCTGCCAAACTTTCAAAACCTGCTTTTCCCAAAAGGGCGTACATATTGGTTTTGTAAGCCTCGACACCTGGCTGGTCGAAGGGATTGACATCAAGAATATAACCACTTACAGCACAGGCTTTCTCGAAAAAGTAAATCATTTCGCCAATCGTAAGTTCGGAAATTTCAGGAATTTCGATCAAAATATTGGGTACATTACCCTCCACGTGGGCAATCAATGTCCCTTTTTGCGCCATTTGGTTAATTTCTGTAAAACTTTTTCCCGCCAAAAAATTCAATTTATCCAAATTGGCTTCGTCTTTTGGGACAATTATCTGTTTCTTGGTTTTTTGAACCGTAATGACTGTTTCAAAAATATTTCGCATACCATCTTGGATCATTTGTCCCATGGAGTGCAGGTCAGAAGTCAAATTGACGCTTGCAGGAAAAATGCCTTTTCCGCCTTTTCCTTCGCTTTCGCCGTAAAGTTGTTTCCACCATTCACCAACATATTGCAAACGAGGGTGATAAGCCGCCAAAATCTCAATAACTTTGCCTTTTTGGTAAAGGGCATTCCGAACAGCGGCGTAGCGTGCAACAGGATTTTCGTCAATGCTGGGTTTGGAAGCAGAAAAAATTTGCATATTTCGTGCGCCCTCGATGAGTTTGCCAATATCGAAACCCGCTACCGCAATCGGCAAAAGCCCAACCGCCGTAAGTACCGAAAAACGTCCGCCAACATCGTCAGGAATACTAAAAGTTTCGTAACCTTCGGTATTGGCAAGTTCCCGCAAAGCCCCTTTGGAGCTGTCCGTAACCGCAACAATGCGCTGGGAAGCGCCTTTTTTGCCATATCTTTTTTCCAAATCTTGCTTCAAAAGCCGAAAAGCCAAAGCGGGTTCGGTTGTAGTACCTGATTTGGAAATAACGGCTACGGCGTATTCTTTTTTTGCCAACATCTCGAACAAATCGGCGTGGTAATCGGCACATATATTCTGTCCTGCAAAAACCACCAAAGGCGCTCGGCGTTCGGTTTTGCTTTGTAGAGGGCTAAAATGGTTCGACATGGCATCGATAACCGCTTTTGAACCCAAATACGAACCACCAATGCCAATCACGACTAATATTTCGGCAATATCGCTGATCTTCTTAGCCAAATTTTCTATTTTTTGAATTTCGTCTTGGCTAATGGCGCTTGGCAAATTGAGCCAACCCAGAAAATCATTGCCTTTTCCTGTTTTTTTTTTGAGGGCTTCGAATTGCTTGGTAATTTCGGGTTGGAAAGCATTAATTTCGCTTTCTGTAACAAAATCGGCAGTTTTGTGTGTATGAACTTGTAGAGAAATCATAAAGATTGGGAGGTTTATTAGCAATAGGCAAAGATACAAGGGATTTAATTTATTACAATTTTTTTTTTCTGAAGCAACCTATTCCTAAGCACTTTCATCTGATAATTATACTGAAACTTAATTGGTTTTACTGTAGCATAGGCTTTAGCCTGTGCTACAGTTGAGTATAGAAAAGCACAAACGAATGTTTAGACTAAAACGAACATACAGTAACGAACGGGACTTGATCGAAGCCTGTCGGGACAAAAATGCTAAAGCACAAGAGGCTCTTTATGAGCAGTTTAGCCCAAAAATGTTGGGCGTGTGCTTGCGGTATCTCCCCGACCGAAACGATGCCGAAGATGCCATGATTGCTGGAATGGTGAAGGTTTTTGAAAATCTGCACCGTTTCGAGGCGAAAGGGAGTTTCGAGGGCTGGATTAGGCGAATTTGTGTGAATGAAGCCCTGACACTGTTGCGGAAAAAAAGCAAAATGCTTTGGGACGAGGTAGAAAAAGCGGACAAGGAGAAATTTGAAACGGATACAGAAGCGAATTTGGAAGCGGAAGAACTCTTGAAATTGGTGCAAAATCTGCCTGCGGGCTACCGAACCGTTTTTAATCTTTATGCTATCGAGGGCTACAGCCATCAGGAAATTGCGGGGGCTTTGGGCATTACGGAAAGTACCTCAAAATCGCAGCTGAACCGCGCTCGTAATTTTTTAAAGAAAATGATTGCTGAACAATATCAAATAAAATCGTATGAATCAGGAATTTGATCAATTATTTCGTGATAAACTGCAAAATCACGAAGAGCAACCTTCGGCGAAGGCTTGGGCAAAACTGCGGAGCAAACTGCCAAGAAAAGATCGAAAACCCTTTTTTTTCGTAGCTTTTGGCATTTTGCTTTGCGGAATGGGGCTGGGGTATTGGTATTTTGGTATGGGTTTGACCAAAACCCAAAATTTGGAAAAAACGGAAAAGGTTGAAAAAAATACAAACTTTCCTGAAGCAAACAAAAATACCAAAAATCAATCTGTTTTGGAAAGGGCGAATTTGGAAGAAAAACCAAGTGTAAAGCATGATTCTGTGCCAAATTTGGAAAGAAAAGGAGTTTTGGAAGAAAAAAATCTAAAACAGGTTTTGCAAAAGAAAATCCAAACTGAAAAAGTTTTGGAAAAAAAGGTGGAAAATGGGAAGGAAGTAAAAACGGTTTTGGAAGAAAAAATGCAAGCCAAATCCGAAAATAAGACGGAAAATAAAGTGGAAACCAATTTGGAAAATCAAGCCGAAAAAACGGAAAAAAAACCAAATGAAGTACGAACTGAAGTTGAGCCTGAAATGCCCATCACGGTAATTATCAAAACGGGTGATCAGGCTTCAAACCGCCAAGAGCCGCTTCACGAAAAGGATAGTTTGATCAAAAAGAAACCACGCTTTTTGCGGATTTTGAAGCAACTGCACAATTTCAAAGAAGGTGAAAAAGTCAATTTTCAGGATTTGAAAAGGGACAAAAAATAAATTTTTTTAATTTTAATTTTGTACAATTATGAAAAGTGTCAAATTAATTATCTTACTCATTTTCAGTTTATTAGCTCATTCGTCTTGGGCAATTTCGGAGTTTTATGCTTTTAGGGAATCGCAAGAAGACACCATTATTATCACGCTTGGCAAGGACAGTAAAATTATGGTCTATGTCAAAGCTGAAGACCGTGAAAAAGTGCGAAAATTGGACTGGAATGCCATTTTACGAAAAGCTACGCAACACCTCGATACGGCGGATCGGGCAAAAAATAGTGTGGAGATGACCGAAGATGGGATTCGGTATGAGGTGCTGAATGGCAAACCCAAATATGCGCAGGAAGTCGTAAAAGATACTACCGAAAATCTGCATCGGCGTTTTCAGTGGAAAAACAGGGGAAATGGAAATTTTTATGTAAATATTGGCGGAAATAGAGGCAATAATACCAATACAAACCGCTTGCTTTGGAAATGGAACTTGGATTTGGGACTGAACAATTACGCAAATATCAAAAATCCGCCTGCAAATGCAAACTATGAACTCGATCCTTTCAATTCGCGCTATGTAGCCATCCAAACCAGTTTGTTAAAACGTTTTGGGCGAAATGTGGCTTTGAGTTGGGGTTTGGAATATAATTGGTACAATTTTATGTTCGATAGGCGGGTGCGACTGACCGAAGGCAGAGAGGGCATTGAGTTCGAGCAAACGAACCTAAACGTAAAAAAATCTAAATTGGTCGTGATGTATCTCTCTCTGCCTGTGATGCTTAAGTTTCGAGTGGCGGAAAATATACAATTTGGTGTGGGCGGACAGATAGGCTATCGAATGGGTAGTTATAGCAAATTCCAATACGAAGATTCGAATGGAAAAGAGGTTACAGACCGACATTGGGAAGGTTATAATTTGAATGATTTTCGGTACGGTTTGAGAGCTGAATTGGGTTTTGCCAGAAACTCGAAATGGACAGGTACAAAAATCTTTTTCAATTATGACATGAACCAACTTTTTAAAGGCACACAATCGCCTGAACTACAGGCTTTTAGCTTCGGATTACGCCTGTAATAGATTTATGAAAGACCTTGTAGGTTTTTAAAAACCCGCAAGGTCTTTTCATTTTTGGAAAAAAAATTAGCCCAAATTCTGCATAAGTACCAAATGAAAATTAACAAGGTTTATTTTTAACAGCCACGCCCCTATTGGGCGGGCTTTTCGCCAATTTTCCCTTCCCAGTAGGGGTAGCTTTCGAAATAAAAATACCCTCGTTTAATTAAGCAGTGGTACTTATTGAAACAAAAATGGTCTTATTTGAGTATAGAAAAACACTAAGCTAAAAAATGAAAAACATGAAAAAATTATCCGCCGAACAAGGCGAAGAATTGCTCAAGACATTACAAATCCGTTTTGAGAATCATATGAATCGCCACAAAGGGCTTGAATGGGCAAAAATTCAAGCAAAATTGGAAGCCAATCCTGAAAAATTGTACTCACTTTACGAAATGGAAAAAACAGGCGGCGAGCCTGACGTAGTGGGGCAGGACGCAAAAACTGGCGAATACATTTTTTATGACTGTTCGGCGGAAAGCCCAAAAGGGCGGAGAAGCATTTGCTATGATGGCGAAGCCTTAGAAGCCCGTAAAGAAAACAAACCCCAAGATAGTGCCGCAAGTATGGCGGCTGATATGGGCATCGAACTTTTGACGCAAGAACAGTATCGGGAATTACAAAAATTAGGCATTTTTGATACCAAAACCTCAAGCTGGCTAAAAACTCCTACCGACATTCGCAAACTTGGCGGGGCTATTTTTGGAGATTTCCGTTACGGCAATGTGTTTATTTACCATAATGGAGCAGAATCTTACTATGCCGCAAGAGGATTTCGGGCTTCGTTAAAAGTTTGAAAACAAGAAAAATGAACCTAAAGGCGTAATATTTTCGAAAAAAAGCCCTCAAATCAATACGCCACTACGGTTACAGGGCAACCGTCCGTTTGATCTACTAAAATGGGCAAGCAAACGATTCGGTCGATTCGGTCGGGAAGTGTTTCGAGGTTCATGTCCTCCACGACCAATATTTGGGATTCGAGCAAGAATTTGCGGTGTGCCTCACGCCCTACCAAACGGTGTTGGAAACTGGTCAGAGAAATAAAATCAAATCCTACAATCCCTAAGTTGGGGCAACGTTCGCGCAATTTGGCGGCTAAAGTGGGAGCTAAACCCATATTTCGTTCCCAATAAATTTGTTCGTTTCGGTGCTTTCCAAAACCTGTATGAATCAGAAGGAAGTCGGTTTCAGCAGGGATTTCATTAATCGTATCTTGTTCCAAATCAATAAGTTCTTCTAATTGGGCTGTAATTCGAAGGACAAAAACATTTTCAAAAAACCAAAAATCTGGGGCATAATCATTGATCGTTTTGCCGTCAATCGAAAAATGTCTTGGAAAATCAATGTGCGTTCCTGTGTGGTTATTCATGCTCCAGACTTGCGCATTGGCAGTATCGCCCGCTGCCATCTGGCGAAAAGGACGTATTTGTAACGATTCTCTGTCCCCACCGTAAAGCGGAGTGGTGCTTTGGGAAATAAAATAAGAAAGATATTGCATAAATATTTTTACATTTTAAGGATTACGGCGGAGGCTTCGGATTTTCGCATCGAAAGTTGGCAATCCAAAACCTGAATACAAACAGGATCGCCAAAAGGCGCAATATGTTTCATTTCGATTTCGGTATCCGCCAAACAGCCCATTTCGAGCAGTTTGAGGGCAATTGTGCGGTCAGTAAAGGAATGAATTACGGCTTTTTCACCTATTTTCAGTTCAGCAATCGTTTTTTGGGGAGGCATATTTATTTAGTTTAATTCTAAATTGGAATGCAAAAATAAAAAAAAAACCAAAAAAAGCCCGAATTATCGGGCTTTTTTTTATTCTTCCATAAGTTTCTTTTTCAACTTTTTGAACTCCTCCTCCGTAATGAGTCCTTTTTGGAGCATTTGGTTGAGTTCTTGGAGTTTGCCAAAAACATCTTGGTTTGCCCCGCTTTTTTCATCCGAGTTTTCGGCTTTCCGTTTTGCTTTTTCCGAATCAAAATCTTTTGCCAAATCCTCTACATAACTTTTGCCTTTTTCGAACTGTGCTTTGTAAAAATCTTTCACACTTTCGGCATCAAAAGTCGCCAAAGTGCCGCCTTTCTCGAAATGGTCGATGAAAACCTGCCCAGTTGCGTAGGTCGTAGCGCCTGAAAGTACCGCCATGCTGACCCCGCCCAGAACCGAACCAAAACCAGGAATAATCTTGAGGGCTTCTGCTCCTAAGCGCGAAGCCACACTGCCTGATAGTGCCGAAACCCAAGATTTGAGTTGGTTTTCAGAGGAGTTTTCGCCATATACTGCCGCCACTTGTTTGAGCATATCGACTTGGATAGCCGTAACCGCCACCATGTCGGCAAGAGGAATGGGGATCAGACCTGCCCCGCCTGCCCATATTACGCTATTTTTTACAATGCTTTCAGCCTTGCCGCGTTTTGTCATTTCGTTTTTTATTTTTTCGAACAAATAATCTATCACAAGTGTAAGGAATTAAAGGGTTAGAAATTCTATTCAATATTTTTAACGATTTCCCTTGATCTAAGTTCGACAATTAAGGATAATTTTTAGGATTTTGTACCAAAAATGATTGTTTTGGTTAATGAATTAGGCAAATTTCTTTGCTTTATTCCCAAACTTTATCAATCACATCATTTAGGCGACTCATGGGGTGAATTTTGATCTTAAATTTATCAAAATCTAAGCCTTTCGCATTGTGTTTCGAGATATAAATATCCGTAAAACCTAATTTTTCAGCTTCCGAAATTCGGTTTTCAACTCTGTTCACTGCCCTAATTTCGCCACCAAGCCCCACTTCTGCCGCAAAAGCTACTTCTTTTCTGATAAAAACGTCATCAAAAGAGGAAACTATCGAGGCACAAACCGCCAAATCGATAGCAGGGTCTTCGACCTTGATTCCGCCCGCAATATTTAGAAAAACGTCTTGAGTGCCTAATCTGTAGCCGCCCCTTTTTTCCAACACTGCCAAAAGCATATTTAACCGTTTGGCATCAAAACCTGTGCTACTACGCTGGGGCGTGCCATAATTGGCAGGACTCACCAAAGACTGTACCTCGATGAGCAGTGGGCGATTGCCCTCGACAGTGGCACTGATCGCAATTCCGCTAAAATTTTCTTCCCTTTCAGAAAGCAAAATTTCCGAAGGATTGCTCACTTCCCGCAAACCTACAGCATTCATTTCATAAATTCCCAATTCGGAAGTCGAGCCGAAGCGGTTTTTGAGGGTTCGCAAAATGCGGTAGGTGGTGTGCCGATCTCCCTCGAACTGCAAAACCGTATCGACCATGTGTTCGAGGATTTTTGGTCCCGCCAGCGAACCGTCTTTGGTAATATGCCCAATCAAAAATACAGGAGTACCTGTTTCTTTGGCAAAACGCAGAAATTCCGCCGCACATTCCCGCACCTGCGACACGCTTCCTGCCGCCGAATCCAAAAAAGAAGTCGTAAGGGTTTGGATCGAATCAATGATGACAATGTGGGGTTCGAGAATTTCGATTTGCTTAAATATATTTTGTGTATTGGTTTCAGTCAGGATAAAACATTGTTCGGAACGCATCTCGATCCGTTCGGCACGCATTTTTATTTGTTGATCGCTTTCTTCGCCCGATACGTAGAGAACTTTTTGGGCTTTGAGCATTAAAGCTATTTGCAACATCAGGGTCGATTTACCAATGCCAGGTTCTCCTCCTATCAACACAATTTCGCCCCGCACAATCCCACCACCCAAAACTCTATTGAGTTCATTATCAGGCGTTAAGAGGCGAGGTTGGTCTTCATAACGGATTTCTTCGAGGCGTTTGGGCTTGTTGGCTATTTGGGTTGAGGTGCTTTTCCAAGTCGGTTTTTCCTCTTTTTGCAAAAGTTCTTCGGCAAAAGTATTCCAAGCCTGACAAGCGGGACATTTGCCCATCCATTTGGGGGACTGATAACCGCAACTTTGACAAAAATAAGAGGTTTTGCTTTTCATAAAACGAATATTTTGGAATCGGAAATATTGTAACACAGGCTTGACCTGTGCTTACACAAGCTAAAGCCTATGTTACAAAAAATTTGATTGAGCATAGTATTTTCGACAAATAAAGCACAAAAAATTGTTTTTTGGCATATACATGGTTATTTTTGTTCTCACCTTTTCCTATTAAATCCCATGCGAAAACACATTCCTAACGCCTTAACTTGCGGCAATTTGATTTGCGGTTGTATGGGCATTATCCAATGTTTTGAAAGTAATCTTTATACAGCCTTTTATTGGGTACTTTTGGCGGCGGCTTTTGATTTTTTTGATGGTTTTGTGGCGCGTGCGCTTAAGGTTTCGGGTGAGATGGGCAAAGAATTGGATTCGCTGGCAGATGTCGTAAGTTTTGGGGCTTTGCCTGCTATTATTTTGTATAAAATGATGCAACCGCTTGATCCGTATTGGGCATATATAGGGCTTTTGGTAGGGGCATTTTCGGCTTTGCGTTTGGCAAAATTCAATTTGGATACACGCCAATCCGAAGTTTTTATTGGCTTACCAACTCCTGCTAATACCCTCTTAATCAGTTCTTTACCGCTGGTTATTTTCCAAAATCCTACTCTCCAACCTTATATCGAAAATCTATATTTTTTGGTGGGCTTGAGTCTTGTCATGTCGTATTTGTTGGTAGCCGAATTGCCACTATTGGCGCTTAAGTTTAAGGCTTGGGACTGGAAAAGCAATACATTTAAGTATATTTTAATTGGCTTGAGTGCGATTTTGTTGCTGTTTTTTCAGTTCAGTGCCGTTCCTATGATCATTCTTTTATATATTATTTTGTCCATTATCCAAAACCAATTTTTCAAAACCAATAATACTTAAATACGAATCCCAATGAACAAAATATCATCTATTTGATTTTCTTTGCCCATACCTACCCAATTATCCATAGTTTGGCGAATAATTTTTTCTTGTTCGGACATTTCCAAATCGTATATTTCTTGGCAGAGCGCTTTTAGGCGTTTTTTGGAAAATTTTTTATGTTCCAAACCCCCAAACTGGTCAGTGTAACCATCTGAAAATAAATAAAATACGGTTTTTTCATCAGCTTTTAAGCCAATTTCTTGACGGCTAAAAATCCGTTTCATCTCTTTTTGTTCGCCACCAATTCCCATTCGATCCGCCTTACATTCGACCAATTCTCTAATCCAATCGGGGTTCGAGTAGTCTATAAGGGCAGGATATTGAACCAAAAAGATGGAATTTTTTGCTCCCGCAAAACTCAATTTTTGGTATTGATTTTCTGCATTTTTTTCCAAAACCACAATGCTAATATCCATGCCATCTCGATTGTGCGTTTTGCGCTGTTTGAGAATCTGCCTCACGCCTTCGTGCAAGTGGTTTAGGATTTCATCGGGCTGATCTATTTCATAAACATTCACAATTTCGACCAGTTGTTCGAAAGCAATCATACTCATAAAAGCCCCAGGTACGCCATGCCCCGTACAATCAACCACTGAAACCAAAATTTTGTTGTTTTTTTCAAAAATCCAATACACATCTCCCGAAACCACATCGCGCGGCTGGAAAAAAATAAACGAATCGGGCAGAAGTTCCGAAAAATAATCACGTTCGGGCAACATGGTATCTTGTATGCGTTTGGCATAATTGATACTGGCAATAATATTCTTGTTTTTGTTCTCAATAAGGCGTTTTTGCACCTCTATTTGATCTTTTTGCCGTTCAATTTCTTCTTTTTGACTCATCACTTCCATAGTCCGCATCGTTACCAATTCTTCCAATTTTCGTTTCTGATCTTTGATGTTTCGAACGCGCTGTTTGTA
>JAAFHK010000096.1 GCA_013297565.1 Cytophagales bacterium | reverse complement strand
CCCAAACCCAAGTTTTCGCCCAATTCACTGTCCAAAATTTTCGCAGTCGGCAAGGCATTTTCCAAATTTGGGGAATGTAATTTTTTCGAGAACATGGCTAAAGAGTACAAGGCGTAAGGCGATAGATTTTCACCCTTTTCAAGCGCCAAAGCGCTTAGAAGATTGCCCATTTTATCCGTATCAAAATCCAATTCTTCAGCCCAAAAAACAGGCGAAAGCCCTATAATCATTTTTTCAAAACTGCCTATTTTTTTTGGCATTTTTTTGGTTAAAATGTATGTTTTGGCAATGTTTTGTAAGATTTCGGGCTTGATCAAACCCAAAAGTGGGGCTAAATCCTGAAAGTTGTAGGAGTCGGCATATTGATAAGCCTCAAAACCTTTTGCCTGATAAAGTACCGAATCCAAGCGAAACGAACCATCAAGATCGCTTAACAAAACAGGACTTTGTAGGGCTTCCCAAAGTTTCGTATAAAATTGTACTTTTAGGTTTTTGTCTGCGGTTTGGATTTGTATTTTCTGCAATTCGTTTTCCCAAAGTTCTGCCGTTTTTTCGGCACAAATTTCAAAATTCCAATCTTTGATTTCCGCCAGATTCTTGATGGCTTTCTCTATATTGACCGAACTCATGGCAGTTTTTACCAAAAGGGGTTCTCCGTTTGGGTTCAAAAAATAAAAACTTCCTTTGTCCCTTTTGAAAAAAGATTTGGAAAACTGAAGCGCCACAAAAATTTCATTTTTTTGATTAAAAACCAATAAAGAATCGTTTCGGATCTCGATATTTTCAGCCGCAAGCCTCAAGCCTGCGGTATCGCTTGGGAAGGTAAAACGCTGTAAAACAACCCGTTGGGTGGCTGTAGCTTCAGCTTTTATGCCGTTCGTCAAACTAATCGAATAATAAGCAGGTTCGGCAGTTTGGGCAGAAAAACGATAAGGATAAGGAATATCATTTTTTTGGAAAGGTAAAAAAGGGCTAATAAGAACCATATTTTCCCGCCCATTCGGACTAACTCCCAAATACGAAAGCGTACTATCTTGGCTTGTACTGGCTGAAAAGCGAATAGCCCCAAAAGGACTTTGCACCACAGGCTCGCCATCTTTAAGTTGATTCACAAAACTACTCCAAAGTTCGGTTTCTGTTTCAGCTTGGCGTACCGAAACTTCTGTTTTCTTGCTTTCTTGGCAAGCAAAATTAAATAAAAATAGTAATAATAAAAGATTTTTTTGCATAATATTTTTAAAAATACCTATTATGCCCCAAAATTAGGAAAAAAATCTTTGCCTTTTATTTTGCTTCTCAAATAAAGTATTTTTTGTGAGTACAGCTTGGTATTTTACAAGCCTTGAAATCTTGATTTTACTTTAACTGGCTTACCTTTACATGATTAATTCTTCAAAATTTTGACCATTTCAATCTTATTTTTATAGGATTTATAGACAAAAAAAGCCTCTTGCAATTCGTCATATCGCATACTCAAAGCCTGATCGTTGTCGAGGCTCTGCGCCAGCAAAGGATCACCATTTCGGTAATAGAAATTAACTTTTTTCGTTTCCCAGTTCGTAAGGCTCAAGACCTGAATATCGGGCGTAAAATAGAAATACTGCACCAAAATTCGACCTTTTTCAGTAATTTCCTTCTCGAAAAGCGCATTTCCTGCCCTGTCATAGACCGTCATGAGCTGGCTGTCCTGCCGAGCCGCTACCCAATCTTTTTGGTTAGGCGAAATGCAAAACGAAAAAATACTGGTGTTTTCAGGTCGCAAAAGTGGGTCGCGCCGCACTACTTTTCCCAACAAATTAAACCCAATCAACTCACCCGTTTCCGACATCATCTCGACCAGCGTTTCTTCGGCATCTGCTCCGTATTGAATAAAAATGGGCTGTTCGACATTTGTTTCGAAACGCAAAGGAAAACCATTGACTATCAAGGCGTTGCGTGTAACTACATTCACCATGCCGTCCTTCTGTACCGCAATCATATAATCGAGCTGTTTGCTTCGAACGTGTCCGACCGCATCTGCCAAAGCCCCTAAAAATTTTCGAGGTTTCCACCCTTCCAAAATACTGGCGTTTTTTGAGAAAAAATAGACATTTCCGCTTTGCTCGACAGCTACGAAACGATAATTTTTGCTTTTGTCATAATCCAAAACCGTAAAATGTTCCAAACGACTCTCCGCACTTGGGCTGATCGGAAAATTGCCTACTTTCCTACCCAAACGGTCGATGACGTAGATTTTTTCGGTACTTGCGAAGGCATATTGCAGTTTGCCGTTTTTGAGCATATCGACCTGATAAATCGGGCTAATGACCGAACCTTCTAAAGCCGTATTCCAACGTTTTTTGCCATTTTTGTCCAATAAATATAGGTTGTTTCGGGCATCACGCACCAAAATCTCCAAACTTTGATCAGCGTTGTTTTGGACTATTTGGGGCATTCCCGCTACCGCCGCATTCAAGGTCGTACTGTAGATTTTTTCGAAACCACCCGCTTGAGTTTTTGGTAAAAATTTATGAAAAATTTGAAAATTTGTATAAAAAAGCCCATCTTGTTGGCGAGTTTCGTAATTCAAGTATTCGAAACGCAAAAATTGTCTTTTGTTTTTTTCAAAAAAACCTCGCCATTCGGGTTTTAAATTGGGCAGGATCAAATTCCAAATTTTGGGCAAATCCATAACCAACTGCAAATTATTTTTTTGTTTCCAATTCCCAATCCACTGTTTTTGTTTGGGTAGTTTTGTCCAAACCTCCTGATTATCAATATCATTGATCAAATCCCTGATGCCTTTTTCGTGATTTGCCAAAATCAAATAATTGTTGATAATCGTAAAATAGGTATTGCGAAAACCACTAAAAATTTCCCCAAAAGCATAACTTGGAAAATTGGCAATTTCGAGGCGTGTAATTTTCAAATCGGCATATTCCTCGATTCCCAGCGTGTCTTTGGCAGAGTTTCGAGCCAGTTTTTGCAAAAGCGCATTCGCAGAAGAAGACGCATTGAGTTTGGCAAAAATCAGTTTGTCAGGCGTAGGGCGTTCGGGTGTTTCCAGAATCGCCAAACCCACTTCGCCATCAAGTTCTTCATAAAAATCTTGCAAATTTAAGCCATAATCCCTGTTCATGTTTTCGAGTTCCGTCCCAAAATTCGGATTCGTTTGTTTTTGCCTCTCCAATAAGTCTTGGTACAATTTTTTCGGATCGTCAAAACCCATTCTATAAAAAAGCGCCGTTCGTTGCGGAACAAAATGTACTAAATCTTGAATTTGGGTCGGTTTTTGATCTTCGAATAGCTTTAAATAATCATTTTTAGGCATATTTTCAGTAGCGGCATTCAAACCCGACAGACTCAAACTGCGTCCTTGCCACTCAAAATTGCTCAAAAAAGCGGCAGAAAAATAGGGCATTTCGGGTAGCATTTTTTGGCACGAATCAACGGAAGCAAGACTTATCAAATCCGCTATTTTGTACATATTCAGATACAAATTCCCATATTTCCCCTTTTTTTTGTCCAATTCGAACAGGGCATCATTGGTTTGGTAAAAACTCTGGCGGTTGGTTTGTCGAATATTTCGGATTACGTCCTCGATGAGCAAGGGCGTAAAACTCCCAATAAAAAAATTTTGGTGGAAAAGATACGCAAAAATCTGCTTGTCGGGTGTAACAATTTCTTGAATTCGAAACCCCTGAAATTCGTGCGTTTCGGCACTGTAACCTTTCTGGGACTGAATTTTTTCTACAAAATTTTGAATAAAAAGATTTTCAGCCCCTTCGAGAGGTAGGTAAAAAACCCAATCCAAATTGCGATTGGGCGTAATATGCAAACTGGTAATGAGGTTTTGTTTGTTCAAAAAACTCTCGATTTCCCAGCCGCGCCTCGATAGGCTGTCTGCCCATTTCGCCCTGTGGTTAAGTGTGTGAAAATAAGGCACTTCCCGCAAAGTTTTCCAAAGCGTAGAACTATCGACTTCCTGCCAAAAATCTGGAATTTTGCGCACTTCGAGCGCCAAAACCGCCGTTTCAGGCACTAATTTCCAAGCCTGTTTGAGCTGGTTTCGTTCGAAAAGGAAATGGGCTAATTGGAAAGCAAAAAATAAAAAGGCAAAAAAAGCACCAAAAAGGGCGATTTTTGCCAAAATAGGTAGATTTTTAAATTGTTTGCGTATGTTGTCGATTTTCATGCTTTATTGGTTTTTTACGCCGTATTCTTCCGCAAATTCGTCAAGCGCTTGCTGTAAATGTTCTACAGCAACTTGATATTTGTAAGCCATCATTTTGGGCAAGCGTTCGAGGCGTGCTTTTTCTTTGGCTTCGATTCCTTCTTCCTTGCGTTTCCCTATCAAATCCGCCAGTTCTTGGGCTTCGTGGTCGCAAATGCTATGCACTTCAAGCAAAAAACTCAAAATTTTATCTCGATATTTTGGGCTACTATCAAAATTTTTAACTTCTTTGATCGAGTAAATCTGCTTGTCGAGTTCTTTTTTCAAAGGCTTCAAACTCTGCTCAATAACTTCTTGGGTCGTATCATTTGCTGCCTTTTGTAAGGCATCGTAAAGTTGTGCTACATTTTGGGTATGTTGGACAAGTAGGTTGATGTGAGCCTGCGATTCTTCTTTGGGTGGCTTACAATAAAATAATGAAAAAATACCAAAAACGAATAAAAATGTGCTTGCAATTATATTTTTCATGCTAAATATGCTTTTGGAAACAAAAAACCTTACTATTTGTTAAAACAAAGATAAACACATTTCTTAAAAAATCAAATTTATGTTTCAAAACCTCTTTTTACTTTTGGTGTCAGCCCTGATGGCTTGTGGAACAAGTGATCGGAAAACACGTCCTGAAAATGCAAATAACGCAAGTATGGAAACTACGGAAAAAACAGAAAAAAAATCGATTTATGCCTTCAAATTGAAGGCTATCGATGGAAAAGAAATCGATTTTGCCCAGTTTAAGGGTAAAAAACTGCTCATTGTGAATACGGCTTCGGAGTGTGGTTATACGCCGCAGTACGCCGATTTGCAAAAATTGCACGAACAAATGGGCGATAAAGTCGTTATTTTGGGTTTTCCTGCCAACAATTTTGGCGGACAAGAACCCGATGGAAACGCAGAAATTGCTACTTTTTGTAAGAAAAATTTCGGCGTTACTTTCCAAATGTTCGAAAAAGTTGAGGTGGTTGGCAAAGCACAACACCCGCTTTTTCAGTGGCTTTCGGACAAAGAACAAAACGGCTGGAATAGCGAAGCTCCAAAATGGAATTTTTCCAAATATCTGATCAATGAAAAAGGCGAATTGATCAAATATTTCGGTTCGAAAGTGAAGCCTTTCGATGCGGAACTTTTAGATGCTATCAAAAGCTGACAATTTGGCACGTTTTGGATTATTGCACGATATTCGTTAAGGAGTTCGAACAAGTATTTTTTCTCATTTCTACTCTAAAAAAACCTCCAAAAAATGAATTACAAAGAGGAATTTCGGAACTATGCAGTAAAAGGACACGGAATCAGCGGAGCCTTGATCGATACTTATACCAATAGTATTGAAAACATGACTCGTAGTGTGATCGAGGAACGTCCGACCAATTTTCGTGAAATTGATGTTTTTTCGCGTTTAATGGCAGATCGAATTATCTTTTTGGGTATGCCTATTGACGATTATTTCGCCAATATCGTCATTGCCCAACTGTTATTTTTGGAATCAGCCGATCAGAACAAGGATATTTTGATGTATATCAACAGTCCTGGCGGTTCGGTGTATGCAGGTTTGGGAATTTATGACACCATGCAGTACGTAACGCCCGATGTCAATACGATCTGTACAGGCTTGGCGGCTTCGATGGCGGCAGTTTTGCTTTGTGCGGGCGAAAAAGGCAAACGTTCTTCGCTAAAACACTCTCGAATTATGATCCACCAACCCATGACAGGCGTTCAGGGGCAGGCTTCGGATATCGAGATTACGCACCGCGAAACGCAAAGAGTGAAAAAAGACCTTTACCAAATTTTGGCTGATCATTCGGGACAACCTTACGAAAAAATTGACAAAGATTCGGACAGGGATTACTGGATGATGGCTGAGGAAGCAAAGGTTTATGGTATGATCGACGAAGTTTTGATAAAACCTCGTAAGTAAAAAAAAACAAAAAACCTCTTTTTATTGCAAAAAGAGGTTTTTTGTTTGTAGCGTAGGCTTTAGCCTGTGAAGTATTTGATTTTCAACAAGTTATACTGAAACTAAATTGGTCCTTGGTCGTAAAACGAAGTTCTTGTTCGTTTCTGTGGCGAACAGGAATGTTCGCCTTACAAAAACAATTTTGATTGAGTATAAACCCCAACACAGGCTAAAGCCTATGCTACAATTTTCTTTGTTTTAGTGCTTAAGTAGAAAAGATTTTAAAACAAACTTTTCCTCAAAATAGGCATACTCATACAATGCGAACCGCCGCGTGCGCGGGAAAGTTCTGCCGAAGGCAACAAAATTAGCGTATCTGTCAAAGTTGCAGGACTTAATTCTCCGCTTTCGAATTTTTCCAAAAGTTCGGGCGCTTTGATAGTTTGAAACCCTTTTTGCATAAAACCTTCGGCTGTTTTGTCGTTGCGGTCATAGCCTATCACTACGCCCTCTTTGAGAGCCAACAGGTTGCACGAATCTGTCCATTGTTCCCTTTGGCTGTACGGAAACTCACCATTGCCCGAATAAATAATTTGGGTCTTTTCGTTCGAACGCAAATCCTCCCGACTTACATTGTCCAATAAATCCTCAATATAATCAAATTCGACAGGTTTTTCTTTTCCGTTTTGGAATTGCAGAATTTGCGCACGTCCCGAATCGTCAGGTTTATAAAGCGAACGCAAACGGTCGTTTTCGTTACTATCCTGTTTGGCAAATTTGCCGTAAAGTACCCAAGTATTGCGTTTTACTTGCGTAAAGACAGTATCAATGTGCATAAAATCACGTTTTGGTGGAATTTTGATCACCGTAATTTTATCAACCACATTACGCTTGAACAGTTCCTCAATGATTTTATCAACCGCATTGGGCGAAGTTCGTTCGCTAACGCCTACCAATAAATTATTTGGAGCAACCATCATAATATCACCACCCTCGAGGGTTGTGGTACGGTTTTCTCTTTCTACCCCTTCCAAAAGAAAATACAATTCGTCATCGGCTATCTCGATCAGGCGTTCGCGCATTTCGGCAAAAAGTTCGTGATAGTAGAAAATATAATGAGCAATAAAGGCTTCCCTGCGGCGTGCCTCTTTTGCGGGTTTGTTCAGAAGCAAGTGATTATTGATCACAATGCCAATATCCCGTGTAAAAATCAGGTTGGGGATTGGGGCAAAAATCATGTGATTATTTGGCAAATCACCAGAAATAAAAGTTTTTGCCAAATCCTGCGAACTAAGCGATTTGAGTATTTTTTGTTGGGCAAAAGACAAGTTCTCGAGGGCAGAAATCGAGGCGATCATTTCGGTTCGGAGGTCTTTATTTTCCAAAATTTGCCTCAACAAATATTGGATTTCCAGCACCTTGCTTGAGGCAAAATAATCGGCACTTTCAGGTTTGTAAAAACCGCGTTTTTTGGCAGGATCATCTATTTGCTTCAGTTTGCCGCGCACTTTTTCGGGATCGAGAAAGTACAGCAAAGTTTTTACATAATAATCGTATTCTTTTTCGCGGGCGGTTTTGAGGTGAATAATATCCTCAAAAAGCCAATCTTGCGCTTTAGAAGGCACAACCTTACCCAAGCCGCTATCTGGACTGTGGATAATGAGGCGTTGCAAATCTCCAATTTCAGAACTAACGTGAATCATAAAAAAAGTGTTTTCGTTGGGGCTGTTTTTTGTAAACGCACAATTTTAGCATATTTTTAGCCAAAAAACAAATTATTTTCAATTTTTAAATTTATTTTTGCAATATTTTCAAATTTCTGCCTCAAAAACTTTAATCTCTGATCCTTTTGCCAATACTTTACTAAACACTTCGGTTCTGTTTAGAAACTCCCATTCTGCTCCGTACAGTTTTCCAAAATCGAGTTTTAAGTCATATTTTACGTTTTTATACACTTCCCAAACGGGGTGTTCGACAGCATATTCCAAAGTTTGCCCGCTGTGATCAGTCCCAAAACCGCAATCGTGTTCTTTGAAAAAATGCTCCAAAGAATCGGTTTCTGGGACAAAAGTTTCGTTGGCTGCCCAAACGTTGAGTTCGAAACCCGCAAAGATATGTTGTACTTTTATGATATTTTCTTGAACTTTATAATTACTTTTCATCGAAATTTTCCGATAAGGTTCGTTGTAAATCGTGCGGGCAGTTTGGGCAATCCAAAATTTTGGGACAAATTCACGAATGAAAGCCACACCACGTTTTTCGCCCTTTCGAACATAAAAACGTAGATTAATTTCAGGAAAATGGGTATGAAAAGGAATCGGCAAACCTTTGAGGCGGGTATCCAAAAAATCAAACGCTACAAAACTCAAAAAGGCTTTGCCCTCAATCATGTCCAGTTCCAAACCTTTTGGCAAATAAGGTAATAAAACCGCAGGCTCTACGGCAAAAGTGAGCAAAAAAAGCCGTTCCCAGCGGGCGGTTAAAAAAACGTTTTTCATGATAGTATTTTTTGGTACTCTACCCGATAATTTTAATACCTTGATAAGCATAGGACTTACGCATTTTGCTCGTAATTGCTCAAAAATAACATTTTTGAAAAAATGTTATTTTTATAAACTCTTGATAATCAAGAACTAACAGTTCTTTAAGAACTGTTAGTTTTAAAAAATGCGTAAGTCCTAAATCAATTATTTGTAAATTTATTCGCAATAATTTCCAAAATAAGGGAATATCAATTCCTTTACATATTGCGGTAATCATTAAAATATTACCTTTCAATTTTCCAAAATTCTATCCTATCCATGCAAAGCGTTAATTTTCCTTTCGGACAGAGAGCGGGTAAAAAAGAAGTAATCGCTTCATAATTAAATTCAAAATCAGCAAAGAAAGCGCGAATACTGCGCTCTGCATAATCTACTTTAGCCTCAGTTTCTATATGTAAGGAAAGTTTCTGAAATTGTATGTTTTTGAGGCAATAATCGCTACGAATTATTTCTACAATCAATTTTTTTCTTGCCAAATTTGCCCTTATTTGTAAAAATAAAAAGCAATGTGTAATTTTGTTCCAAATTTTACTATTCATCATTAAGTCTATTTTTTTTGAATGGAGCTACAAAATTAGGCTTTTTTATTTTTTTAACAACGAAAAATATCTGGTAGAGTAAAAAAATAAAACAATGAATATAAAGTTTTCTTTTGACTATCTAAACCCCCTTTTCGCCCTCATTCTTGGGCTTTTCTTGGTCAATTTTAGCGAGAGAGTGGCTTTGAGAGAAGGAAAAGGCTGGGACGGAGTTACTTTTGTCTATTATAGCCAGCACTTCGATAGCTTGGCTTCGAACCGCCTCATCAATGCCAAAATAGAAGAACCTAAACTGACGCTTACACACAAAATTAACCGCTTTTTTCCGAGCATGGTCGCGCATTACGCCCTTCGAACTGCCCAAATTCCTATCAATACACCCAATATTATCGAGGCTTTCGCTTATTATCAAGTTTTTTGTTTGGTTTTGGCGAGTATTTTTATTGGAATCATTGGGCAAAAATTTGATTTGCAAGAAAAAAATAAATGGCTTTTATGGTGTTTATTATTATGCAATTTTGCGGTCATCAAACGCAGTTTTTACGAACCTGCCCTGACTGATTTAACGGCTATTTGTTTAGGAATAGGTTTAATTGCGGCTTGGTCTGTGGATAATTGGAAAGGAACTGTAGGTTTGCTTGTTTTAGCCATGATTGGCGCTTTTACATGGCAACCGATCACGATTTATGCCTATTTTCTCTTGTTTTTCCCTCGAAACATCAAATTGATTGAAGAAAAAAATCAATATTTGAATTGGTTTTTTCCTTTATTTTTCGGTGGTTTATTTTTGTACAAATTTTTGATGGATTATGAAGCATTTGGAGTTCGAATTTTCAGTAATGCCCAAGAAATGCACTTTGGGCAAGTGCCTGTTTATCAAAAAGCCCTGTTTGTAAGTGCGGGTTTGGCAAGTCTTTTTACGGCAGGGTATTTTGGTTTTTTATTAAAAAATTGCAGTTTTAAGAATCTAATTTATTTTATAAAGCCTAATATCATTTTTCGAATTTCGTTTATCTTTATTTTGTATTTTGCGGTTAATTATTTGAACAGTTTGGTAGCTCCTGTAGGCACAAGCCTCGACCCTACAAGCGGGGCGGTGGCAGGTACGGCAAGTGCGGCAGTCCAAAATCCGTTTGGTATTTTATTTAGTTTTATGTATAGTCCTTTGGCACTGCATAGCCCTTTGGAATTTGTGATCCAACACGCCGCTTTTTTTGGAGTAAGTTTCGTAATTGCTACGTTTTTTTACCCCAAATTTACCGAAATTTTGCGAAAAGAAGGCGGTATAGGCTTTATTTTGATTTTTTTGGTTTCTTATGCCAGCTCTATGCTAAACCCGCAGAGTAGAATAGGTACGGCGCTTTTTCCTTTTATTACTTTTTTAGCCGTTCTGCTCATTGATCGCCAAAATTGGCGTAAAGAATTGTATTTTTTATTGATTTTGGTCAATATTTTTGCTTCCAAAATTTGGCTTACTATAGGCGATTTTACCGATCCTGCTTTCTCTTGGGTTCGTTGGTATTCGAGTTTCGGACTCTGGGCAAACCTTCGGTCGGTTGTGATCAATGGTTTCATGTTTGTACTTTTGGGAGGTATTTTGTGGATTGTGATATATAAAAACCTGATAATGAATTATTTAACTAAATGGAAAATCTTTACCAAAAAATAGGTTTTACGCGCTTGGCGCTTTTGCTTATGGGCTTAGTTGGTGTTTTAGAATTACTTTTTGGTGAAAAATACGGTAATGCTTCTGGCGGAATTTTGTTTGACGGCACAGCCTATATCAATGCCGTAAAAAACTTGGAAGAACTGCTAAACACCCGAACCATCAACGAAGCCATTGGCGGAAAAATAAATCGCTTTTTTCCAAGTATTTTAGTGAATCTGGGAATGCGGCTTGTAGGGGCAGATATTCAAAACCATTCGCATATTTTTTGGGCATTTATTTATCACAATATCATCTGGACGCTGATCGGTACTTGGGCTTGGGCGCAAATTGGAAAAATATTGCATTTAGCGGAGAAAAACAAATGGATAGGTTTGATATTTTTGTTTGGCAATGTGGCTTTTCTGAAAATGAATCTCGGCTATCTTCCCGTCATGACCGATACAGCGGCGTTTAATTTGGGAATTTTGCTCATTTATTTTTACCTACACCCCAATTTTTATACAAGCAAAATTGGACTTTTCGTAGTCGGACTGCTGGGCGCTTTTACTTGGCAGAGTGTGCAGATTTATGCCTACGTTTTGCTTTTTTTTCCTTATGACTTGAAAATAGAAGAAAAACCTAATAAATGGCTTAATTTGGCAGTTTATATCGTCCCTCTTTTGCTGTTTTCGTATGGTTTTTTGGCTATGTATGCCGAAGGCGGAATGGATATTTTTAACAAACATCTCATGCCTTCTTGGGGGCAAGTTCCTTTGTACGCACGTGGTTTCTGGCTAACGGTGGCGTTTGCGGCTGTTTTTACCTTCTTTTTCTACAAAGAATTATACCAAAACTGGAGTCTGAATAACTGGAAAAGCCTAATTCCTACAGTCGAACGTTTTTTGCCTGTACTTCTTTTGCATTTATTGGTTAGTTTATTGGCTTTTGCGGTCAGTCCAAATACAAATGAACCTTTGAATAATATTATTTTAGGCTTTTTTGATTTACAAACTCAAACACCAAATACAAGCAATTTAACGGGTTTAAGCCTTACTAAATTTTTCTTTTACCCCAATGCTATTCACTATCCTGCCGAAATCGTAGTGGCGCATGGCATTTATTTTGGCTTGTCGTATGTTTTGATTTTCACGTTTTTTCCACAAATTGCCCAGAAAATACGCCAATTAGGAATGGGC
>JAAFHK010000094.1 GCA_013297565.1 Cytophagales bacterium | reverse complement strand
AAAAAAAAGTATTGCCATTATTAACGGACACAACGAACTTACAAACGGCGAAATGCAGGATTTGATTCAAAGTTTGGAAGAAAGTTATTACGTAGACAGGGTCGATTTGCGTCAGCAAAAACTCGATAATTACGAAGCGCTGATCCTTGCTCAACCGAAAACGCCTTTTTCGGAACAGGAAAAATTTTATATCGATCAGTTCGTCATGCGGGGCGGGAAAGCCATGTTTTTTTTGGACATGGTTCAGATGAATTTGGACAGTATTGCGATGGGCGGGGCGTATGCTTTTGGCTATGACCTCAACCTGACCGATCTACTTTTTCGCTATGGCGTTCGTCCTGCGATTGATTTGGTGCAAGATATGCAAATGGGCATGATTCTGCTCAATGTGGGCACTCTTGGCGACCGTCCCAATCTGCAACCTGTTCAGTTTCCTTATTATGTTACCTTGAACAAATTTGCCGCCCACCCAAGCGTGCGAAATTTGAATGGTATTTATGCTCGTTTTTTTGGGACAATCGATACCGTTCGAGCCGATGCCGTTCGGAAACTGCCGTTGGTTTTCACCAATCAATATTCTCGAACCAAAAAAGTACCGACCTTGGTTAGCCTCGACGAACTCAAAGCTGATCTTGACAAAAGCCTTTACCAAAAACAGCATTTGCCTGTGGCGTATATGCTCGAAGGTAAATTTACCTCACTTTTCAAAAATAGATACGCCCCTGCGGGTTTGGCAGAAACCAAAATTATTACCGAAAGCAAACCTACGAAAGTGCTGGTTTTTGCAGATGGCGATTTGCTCAAAAACGAAATCGACCGCCGAACAGGAAAATCGCTACCTTTGGGCTATGAAATGCTTAGCCAACAGACTTATTCGAACAAGGATTTTGTGCTAAACAGTCTTTCGTATATGCTTGATGATCAAGGACTTATCTTGAGCCGTTCCCGCCAAATTACGCTTCGCCCCTTGGACAAATTCAGGATAGAAGACGAACGCCTTTTTTGGCAAATCCTGAATTTGGTTCTGCCTTTGGTTTTTGTTTTGGCTTATGGGATTTTCCGTTATAACTGGCGCAGGAAAAAATATGAAAAGAATTAAGCCTCTAAGAATAAACTTATCCGATCCAGTTTAAGTATTCAGATAAGTTTGTTCTTAAAGGCTTATAAATTAGAGTTTATGAACAATTTGCGTAACGCCCTTTAGGGTGTTTCTAAAATATTGAAAATCAAATATTAGCACAGAAAAAGTCTATGCTACAGACTTGTTCATAAACTTTATTATACATTTTTATTTTCGTAAAACATTGATTTTCAACCTTGTAAGGTCTTTAAGACTTTACAAGGTTATACAGTTTATAGTATAGCTAATTTCTGGTTTTAAATATTTTTTTGGTAGTTGATTCCACCAAATAAATACAACATCAAGGCACGAGAGTACCTGAAATTAAGCGGTAAAAGCACAAAAGTTGTTACCAACATAGCACTTACATAAATCCACGCCTCTGGATTGCCCAAAAACAGATAAACTGCCAAAAATGTACCCACCACAATAGCCGCATTGAGCGCATAACTAACGAACATAGCCCCTTGAAAAAAGCCAATTTCTTTCTCGAACTTCAGCCCACAATGCGGACAATGTTCGTACATTTCGGTATAATGAGGCAGATTATAAGCGGTTGATTTAAAAATTTCGCCTTTTCGACACTGCGGACAGCGATTCTGGAGCAAAGCAGGTAAAAAATTCATACGAATTAGGTTTTTTATTGAAAATAAAATTAGGATAACAAACTGTAAATAAAAAACCATTCAATTTTTAAAACCGAATGTTTTTTTTATCTATTTTAATTTCCGCCAAACCGCGTTACTGTGCCTTTGTAAGTCGTATTTTTGTAAAAAATAGTGTAATAATACACGCCATCAGGGTAGTTGGCTCCGTCCCAACTAAAATCCCGCTTATCACTCGAATAAGCCACTTTTCCCCAACGGTTATAAATCTCGATTTTTACAAATTCGTCTTGGCAATTATTGATTGGCAAATTTGGAATGGTAAAAGTATCATTTTTACCATCACCATTTGGAGTAAAGACGTTTGCAGGTTTGAAATTGGCATCTGCCGTATAGTCCGAAAGTTTGATATTGACCAAAATCGTATCTTTTTTATTCAAATTACAAACAGTTCGGTCGGTAACTATGAAGCGAACAGAATAATCGGTACGAGTTTTCAATATATCGCAGGTCGGAGTCCATCGGAACGTACCTGTTTGCGGAGCAAGCCCCAGAACTGTAGGAAATTGCATTCCGTATTGTGCCAAAGTGAAACCTATGCCTTCGGCTCGAATCTCGATACTATCTCTGTCCGCATCTTCGCCCCGAACATTGAAACTAAGTTGTTCTTGGGCAATGGCTTGCGTATTATAGATTTTGCGTTGGTTCGGGGCAAGTGTAAGGTTTGCACTAATTCGGGGTGGATTAGGATTTGGGATAGGTTTTACTCGAATTACGGTACTAATGGTGTCGTAGCTATAGAAACCGCAAGCCCGATGATCCTGCACTACGAACCGAACCGTAAAATCTTTTGGCTGATCGCTTCCGTTCAAAACCGAGCAGTTAGGTTGCCACTCGAAGGGCGCACGAAGCGTAGGAAAACCGCCAAGAGGCACGAAACGCATTCCCAAACTTGCCATATTGAACCCGACACCAAAAGCCCGAATCGAAAGGCTGTCCCTGTCTGCATCATTGCCCAAAACATCAAAAGTAATTTTTTCACCCGCCATGATTTCTTTGAAATAGGTTTTGTTATTGATTGCGCTTATGCCTGTTGCGGAAGCTACAGGGCGCTGATTGGGTTTCAAGTCATAAACCACCGTAATTCTGACCTGAATAGTGTCGGTTTTCGGGACAAGACAATCTTTAAAATCCCTTGTATAAAAAGTCATTTCCAAATTTTTTCGATAGACTCCAAACGCCAAACTGTCCAAAGTTTGACAAGTCGGTCGAAATTCGAAAGCCGTAATCAAGGGCGAAAAACCTGTAATGCTCGTAAAATTAATACCTAAATCCCTGAATTTGAAGTTTTTACCAAAACCCGCCAAAAGCAAACTGTCGCGGTCGGCATCATCGGATCGGATATCGAAACGCAAACGTTCGCCAATGCGAATGGTATCGAAATACACTTTTCGCCTTCCGTCCAATTTCAAACTTGTGGTAATTTTAGGAGGCTGGTTTTTGTTAGGTTTGGGTTTGATCACAATCCGCACTTTGATCGAATCCGATTTGGAGCCGTTGCAACTCACAAAATCATTCACGCCAAATTGCAAATCCAAAATGCGCGTACTGTCGGGGTGTGGCAAAAATTCGCATTTGGTTTTCCAACGGAAAGCCGAAGTAAGAAAAGGCAAACCCGTAACTTCTTTGAAATCCATACCCAAAGCCTTATAATTAAAGCCTAAAGACTTGATTTTCAGGGCAATCAAATCCTTGTCGAGGTCGTTGCCTGTAACCATGAACCGCACTGAATCGCCAACGGTTACGCTATCGATGTACATTTTCAGCGAAGCATTATAAGTCAAATTTGGTAAAATGGTCGGCGCTTTGTTGGGGCGTTTGATCACCACCAAACGAAGTTTTGTCGAATCACTACTTAATTTGCGTCCGCAAAAATCGGTATCCGTAGCCTTAAAATCAAAGTTGAAGGTTCGCGTTGCCGTATCTGCTTGGGACTGGATCAGGTTGCAAGGCGGACTCCATGTGAGGATTGTTCGAACCGTATCGTTAATGGTTCTTCGGGTTTCGGTAATGCCTAATTGGGCGTAGGAAAAGCCTGAACCTGCCAAAACAGTCAAAATACTATCTTTTTCCTTATCAAAACTTTTCAAAATAAACTCCCTGCTTGTCCCCAGCACAATGGTATCAAAATAGGTTTTGATCAAATTATTGAATCTTAGATTGGAAGAAATTATAGGAGGCGTATTGATAGTTCGTTTGTTTTTAACAACAATCCGCACTACAGTCGAATCCCTTTTATCAAAATTACATTTTCGGAAATCCCTCGAACCTAAAACAAATACGTATTCTCGGTCGGGATCGGTCGGCTTGAGCAAGTCGCAAGGAACTTTCCATTTGAAAGTCGAGGTCAAAGGTGGTTTTCCTTTGGCGGCAGAAAAACTAATACCCAAACTACTGGGATCAAAATTACGTCCTCTCAAAAACATCAAAATACTATCCTGATCGGCATCTGTACCGTTAATCGTAAAATTCACAGTTTCTCCAATAATGACTTCTACATTATACTCCTTCTTGGTTTCGTCATATTTTCCCAAAATAGGGGTAGTTTTTGGAGTTTGGTTGGGTTCAGGAATTATTTTGGCAAAAATCCTGACCGTATCCGCCAAAGGCACAGAACAACTGTTGTCCAAGACAATAATATCCATACCAAAAGCCCCTCCGTTCGGGTTCGGACATTCGGGAAAACAGGCTTGCAAGGTAAGCGGATTGGCAGGATTGGTAATATTTCCAGCCGCAACAGGCAAAAAACCTACAGGCAAGCTGCCAATAGGCAATATTTTGGTCGTAATTTCTCCCCCTTCGTTATCCCGAATCACCAAATTGGTACAACGGTTTGCCTCACTCATTTTGTAAAAAATGGTATCTCTTTCATTGTAAAGCGAACCATTGGGCAAGCGCAATTCGGCACGTGGCGGCGAACTTGTCTTACAATTAATTACCAACATCTGAAACTCTCGATTCACCTGCCCTATTTTTACGCCCCTTCGATATTCTTCAATCTTGATCGCAAAAACAAAAAGCCCTGGTTCGGTAGGTTTTACCTGCAAAATCCCTCTCCTATCAACGGTCAAAGGCGGATTTCCTTTAATCATGGTATTCACATTGTAGCCTGATCGCCAAACCACATTGGGATAGGGAGCAGACCTAGCGTTGGCTGGAATGGGAAATGTAGTCGAACTGTATCCATTAACAGGTGTATTAAGCGAATAAACTAAAGAATCGCCATCTGCATCTGTGCCACTAAAATCGAAACCAAAAAGCTGATTCACACAAGCGTAATCACTAAGCGGCGGGAAAAGGCGAGGCGAGGAATTAATAAAACGCTGTCCGTTGCGCACTAAAGCAGGAAATTCCATGTAAAAAGTTTGCCCTGCACCACCAGGATTGATAATGTTATCGATTACTCCATTCCGACAGCATCGTTCCCAAACCACATAATAACCCTCAACTTCATTATATACATTGGTGCCAAAATCCCGATCCACAAAATACTCCAAACGGCGTGTGATTAGATCGCCCGTTCCGCAAGCAGGATTGGTATAATTGACAGGAGTGGCATTTTGGAGTGGCATCGTAATACTTTGCACTAAAGTATTATTTCGTCTGCGGAAAATATGTACCGTAACTTGCCCATCTTGTGCTTGTGCATTACCATTCACCACGTCAAAATACAAAATAAGTCCCAAGCGGTAATTAGTCCCGCTATTATATCTCATATAAAATTCACCACCGACAATGTGTGTTCCGTAGGCAAAAAAAGCCAAAAAACAAAACAGGAGAGTCAAAAATAGTTGTTTAAATCCTTGCTTTTTCATGGGGAAAATGGAGTATTGGTTTCTATGTTTCGACAAAAATAACTTTTTTTCATGACGTTCGAAAATCTTGAAACGTGGCGTTTGTTTTTCCAATAAAAAACCTCATCAATTAGAAACCGTTTTGTTATTTTTGTGAGAACGAAAATACTATGGAAAAAGATATTTATCACCAAGTAGTGAAACAAGCATTGGAAAAAGAAGGTTGGAAAATTACCCACGATCCTTTTATACTAAAAACTGTATAACCTTGTAAGGTCTTAAAGACCTTACAAGGTTGAAAATCAATATTTTACAATTTTTAAAATGTGTAATTTATAAGAGTTTTGAGTATAGCTTGTTTGATAAAGATGTCAAAATAGATTATGAGATCGATTTGGGGTTTGAGCAATATCGTATTTGATGAATCTTCAATGGAAATCATAACATGGAAAAAATAGCACGATATGAACAAATCGTTTGCGACCTTTTAAAAGAGTAGGCGCAAATTCCTGACCTTGATCATGTTTTAATAGACACCCAAAACCATCATTATCAATGGTTAAGGGCAGGTTATGATAACCGTAACCGTTATTTTTTCCGAGTACGAATGCACTTTGCGATTAATGCGGAGGGCAAAATTTGTATTTTGGAAAACCAAACCGACGTATAAGTAGGAGATGACATTATGCTAAAAGGCGTACCCAAATCCGATATTTTGCCTACTTTTTTACCCGCCGAAGCAAGAAAATTGGTGGGATGGGCTTAAGCGTCAGCCCTACGGTCAGAAGTGCTTTGGTTTAGATTATTAAAATTCCAAAAGAAAAAAAATTCTTTTCTGAAAAAAGAAATCGAAAACCTACACAAAATTATCAGCCTTTTGGAAAATGCAAATCCAAAATCCGTTTGACCGCTTCCTTTATTTGTAAATTAAATACCAAGTCAAAAAAAATTGTAGCATAGGCTTTAGCCTGTGTCGCTATTTAACTTATTGAAAATCAAATACTTCACAGGCTAAAGCCTATGCTACAAAATACACAAATATTTTTGTTTGGGTACTCTTTCCAATAAAAAACCCCATCAAATCAATATTGACAGGGTTGGAAAGTTTCGTTGGTAAAAATACTAAGCCTTACTAAGTTTGGCTTCGACCGAATATTTGGTATGCGGAACAATGCGAAGGCGTTCCTTAGAAATGAGTTTGCCCGTTTGGACACAAATGCCAAAAGTACCGTTTTTTACTCTTACAAGGGCATCTTCTATTTCCATGAGGTATTTCTGGGTGCGGGCGGCTAATTGGTTTAGGTACTCTTTCTCGAAGGAGTCTGCTCCGTCTTCGAGGGATTTGAGCCTACCATTATCATCACCGCCAATAGATTTTTGCAAGATAGATGCTTTAAGGTTTTCGAGTTCTTTTCGTGCTTCACGCGATTTGATGAAGAGCATATCTTCAAATTCTTTGACTTCGGAAGGTGAATAACGCAATTGAGATGATTGATCCATAATGGTAAATAAAGGTTTTATAAATAAAAATGGCAAAAGCACAGCACAAAAACTACAAATAATGTGCAGGTTTTGATTTTGAACTGTTAAAAGAAATATTTTGTTAGATAATAAACAACACTAAATCAAATATTTAACGCAAAATTAAAAATAAAATTTGATAAAACCATGTAAAATCTTACACAAATCTTATTTTTATGCTATTTTTTGTAATCCGTTTCTTTCAAAGTCGGTCCGTGAAAAGTCATGTGGGCGTTTCTCAAATGAGATTGTATAGTTTGCTCTTTTTCAGGCACTTCCTCATCTATAGTTACGAAAACGGAAGAAACTTGTTTGGCTAATTGACTATAATCTATCAAAACTGCTTCAGTTTGGAATCCAGTGGCATACTTTTGAGCCAAATGTTGCGTTTTTTGGATCGTTTCTCTCATAAAAGCCGTTTTTGGTGTTTTGAGCAAAGCCTCAATTTGGGCAATATGATCTTTGAAAAGCAAATTGACAGGCAAAACATGAAGTTGATGTTTTTCAGGTGTTCCATTTAACAGGATCAAAACAGGCTCGTGCTGTGCCGAAGCCGAAAGGCGAGTAAAAACTTGTTTGGCAAGTGCCAAAGAATTTTCCCTATTTTGCCCAAAACCGCCAAGAATAATTCCTACCTGATGTTTTTTGGCTTTGTTATTTTGCGATTGTGTTATTTTTCTGTCCAAATCGATGAGCATTTTTCGCAGAAAATAGGTTTTTTTGCCCGTTCTGATCCGCTGCGCTATAGAAGTTCGCACCAAGTACGTAATGGTTTGGGTAGGACTTAGCCCTATTTCGGCAAATTGTTTGAAAATAAACGAAGTAGGCGACATTCCAGGTACGGTATTGGGGTCGTGCAGAAGTATCTGATTATCAGCCGTTAAGAAACCATCAATACGGAAATAGACATTAAAATTCAGGCTTTCAAAAATCTGTTCGCAAGTTAGCTGGATCGTTCTGATCTGTTCGTCCGAAGCCTGCATGACCAAAATCTCCTCGACCGCATTATTTACGTATTTGGCTTCAAAATCGAAAAAACCTGTTTTTTTGACTATTTCCGAAGGCAAAAGAGCAATCGCTTTTCCGTCTTCGTCCTGCAAAACGCCACAAGTAAATTCTCGTCCTTTAACAAATTCTTCTACTAAAACCTCCTCTTCCGAATCAACCGAAGTAAGTATGGCGTTCTGGTCAGAATATTGGAAAAATCCATCGAGTTTTTCAAGCAAATCTTTGGGGTGCGAATAGACAATTTCGCCCAAATTGCCTGCCAACATAGAATCGTCCTCGAACACAATCGGCATTCCAATTCCTTTGTTCAAATCACTAAGGTCTTGCAAAAATTGTATTTTTTGGTGTTGCGATTTGCCTGTCCATTCTGCTTTGCTAATTTCTTTGATAAAAAAACACTGGTTTCCACCTTTTATAAAAGCCGCCAAATCGTCCTCAAAAATAATCGAAACACCAATCGAAGAACCCTGATGCGGGGCTTTCATGACCAAAGGCAAACTTAATTTTTGCTTTAATTCCGCAAAAATAGCCTCTTTTGGTTTCGTGTTCCAGGTTTTTCGGTCAATCACTGCCGTTTTCTTCTGCTGTCCGTTGATCGCCGCAATGAGATGATTCTGCACAATTTTATCAATACCAATCGAAGCGGCTAATTGCCCAGAACCCGAATACGGAATATTGTACCATTCCAACATTCCTTGTAAGTTTCCGTCTTCGCCATAAGCCCCATGCATGGCAATGAGCGCAAAATCAATCAGTTGTGCGAAATCACTTGGGCGAATCCGCTGTCCTACCAAAGCCATATAACGCAAAAGTTCGCCTTCCGAAAGTTTGCCCAAAGATTCGATATAGACATTAAAGTCGGAAGGTTCGACCAGATCGGCAGGGGGATAAAATTTGCGAATAGAAGCCGAAAACAAATGTTTGTAGTCCAATAAAATGAAATTTCCCAAACTATCAACAAAAATCGGCACAGGTTCGAACAAAGCCCTATCAAGATTTTCACAAACCGTTCGCCCGCCCGAAAACGAAATTTCACGTTCGCGCGAAGCTCCGCCAAAAAAAACGCCTATTCTCATAGTATTTATATTTTTAATGATATTTTTCAAACTAAATTAGTCGTTGGACTGTAGCACAGGCTAAAGCCTATGCTACAGAAAAATCAATTTGACTTAGTATATTTCCCAATATCTGTATTTTTGTGCGAATATAGGATAAAAATTTTTCCTATTGGAAAAAAAAGCTAATTTTGCAGTCAAACTAATTTGCCAATAAAATCTTGAATTTGTTATTTACCATTGGGTTTTTGGACATAAATTGGGTGGATATTATGGATATTACCCTTGTGAGTATTCTATTGTATCAACTTTACAAATTGGCGCGTGGAACGGTAGCCTTGACTATTTTTATTGGTTTTTTAGTCTTGTATTTTACCTTTTTGATCGTTCGGGCAACCGAAATGGAACTCCTAACGGCTATCTTGGACAAATTCATGGGCGTGGGGGTTTTGGCGGCAATCGTACTTTTCCAACAAGAAATCCGCAAATTCCTGATCCTTTTGGGCAAATCTACCGAACTGAACGATTCTTCTTTCTTTGGTTTTTTTCGAAAATGGCGAAAAAATGGATTTGAAGAAGATTTTAATCCCGTTCCAATTCTTGATGCCATGAAGTTTTTTTCTGAAAACCAAACAGGTAGTTTGATCGTACTTTCCAAAAATTCAGATTTGATGACTTATGCCAATACAGGTGATTGGATTGATGCTTTTATTTCAAAACGTCTTTTGATTTCAATTTTCGACAAACACAGCCCGCTGCATGACGGTGCGGTCATTATTCACAAAGGACGCATAGAAGCCGCACGCTGTATTTTGCCTGTTTCCGAAAATTCCAATATTTCTGCCTCGATGGGTCTTCGACACCGCGCAGGCATTGGAATGTCGGAAGTTACAGATACATTGGTTTTATTGGTTTCCGAAGAAACAGGAGAGTGTTCGGTGGCTCGAAACGGGGAGGTTTTTGCCAATCTCACGATCCACGAAGTCCGCACCCGAATCAATGAATATATTTACGAAAATATTAAAGAAAATACCCAAGCCGTTCCTATTCCTTAACACCTGTAAGTTTGTATTATGCTGAGTGTCAATCATTTATTGGGCATCAAAGACCTTACCCGCCCCGACATCGAGCTAATCCTCGAAACCGCCGAACGTTTCAAAGAAGTCCTCAACCGACCGATCAAAAAAGTTCCTTCTCTGCGTGATATTACGATTGCTAATGTTTTTTTCGAAAATTCGACTCGCACACGCCTCTCTTTCGAATTGGCTGAAAAACGCCTTTCGGCAGACGTGATCAATTTTGCGGCTTCTTCGAGTTCGGTCAAAAAAGGCGAAACGCTTTTGGATACAGTCAATAATATTTTGGCAATGAAAGTCGATATGATCGTTATAAGACATTCAAGCGTAGGTGCCCCGCATTTCTTGGCAAAAAACATCAAAGCCACCATCGTCAATGCAGGCGATGGCACACACGAACACCCAACCCAAGCCCTGCTGGACAGCTATTCGATCAAAGAAAAATTAGGCACGGTCGAAAACAAGAAAATAGCCATTATTGGTGATATTTCACATTCCAGAGTTGCTCTTTCCAATATTTTCGCCCTCCAGAAACAAGGGGCAGAAGTGATGGTTTGCGGTCCTGCAACGCTAATTCCCAAATATATCAAACATTTGGGCGTAAAAGTCGAGCATAATATCATGAACGCCCTGCGCTGGTGTGATGTGGCAAATGTGTTACGAATCCAATTGGAACGGCAACAAGGCAAAAGTTTTCCTTCTTTGCGGGAATATGCCCTGTATTTTGGGATCAACAAACAGCGTTTGGAAAGTTTGGACAAAAAAATAGTCATTATGCACCCAGGACCCATCAATCGGGGGATCGAACTCACGAGTGATGTTGCTGATTCGGAACATTCGATTATTTTGGATCAGGTCGAAAATGGTGTAGCGGTTCGCATGGCGGTTTTATACCTTTTCGCCGAAAAAATAAAACCACAGTAGGAATGATTTTTCTATTTTTTATTAAAAATGATGTTTGCACTTTACTTTTATAAAATCCTGATAATCAAATAATTACATAAAACCTATTCGAATAATTACGAAATTTGCTAATTTGCATTACTTTTATTTTAAATTTTTTTTCTATCTGATTAGGAAAATAGGAAAAGAGTTACGACCTTTGCGACCGCAATTATGGGTTGTTTTGGGGATTAAGTTTAGGTTTTTGGTGATATTTTTTTAGCTAAGGTTCTTTTCGTGTTTTTGTTATAGGTTTTCGATTGGGCAGGTTGATAGGAGTATAGTGGATGATATTCTTGTTTATGGGCATTAGGAAGCGACAAAGCGGTTTAAAGGCTAAGCGAAAAAAAGTTTCAAAAAACTTGCTTAAAAATTTGGAGGATAGGAAAAGTTTTCAGACTTTTGCGACCTCAAAAAGGGTCAAGATATTTACGGAGCAATTTTTTTTCAAAAAACTTCGTTAAATATTTGGAATATAGAAAAAGGTTTGTACCTTTGCGACCTCAAAAGGAATTAAGTATTAAGCGGATATTGTGTTTTTGTTAAACAGGTATTAAGTAAATATGTTTTAGAGAAGTTCTTTATTAGTTTTTTGAATAATTTTTTACCAATAGTCTTTTTTATCAAAAAAAACAGGAGGTAGTAGGATTAGTTATTTAGTATTAGCGTGTTTACTTTTATTAATGAATAAAAATTAGTGTTGATTTATTGATTTTGTTTAAACCTTGAAAATCAATTTATCGTATTGATTTTTTCTACAGAAGTAGTCCACAGTAATCTAAATATACTTATCATTTAGGGTTTAAATTTTTTCAGAAAAAGATTTAAAAATAATTTCAAAAACATTTGGAGAATAAAAAATTATTTCAGACCTTTGCACCCGCAATGAGAGAAAGAGTTTTAGGAAAAAGGGTTTTGATTATAGCATCAAAAACCTTGCCA
>JAAFHK010000093.1:458-12136 GCA_013297565.1 Cytophagales bacterium | reverse complement strand
GATACAGTTTGTAATGATAAGTCCTACGAAAACCGAAAGTTTTTTGGAAACATCAAACATATAGGCTTTCAAGACCTGATCGACCAGGATTACCAAAGTGGCAACAATAGCCAACTGAACAATGATACGAATACGATTTGGAATCAAATTTCGCAACATCGAAATCACCAAATTCGACATAAGCACCACGACTGTAACGCCAATACCCATAACCAGTGTAGGCTCCATCTTCGTAGTTACCGCCAAAGACGAACAAATCCCCAAAACTTGGATAGTAACAGGGTTATCTTTTCCAAGCGGGTCGACCATGAGCTTCCTACGTCTTTTGGAAAGCATAGGCTCGGCAGGTTTGATGGCTATTTTTTCTGCAAGTTCTGTACTCATTTTTTTTATTTTTAATTTTGTTGGAAAAACAATAACTCAAAAAAATAACGCTACTTAAGCACCGAAACAGTTTTGGTCGAGTCGCCTTTGACAAGACTATCAGGTTTTACCTGTTGAGTAGAATCCATGCTTGTAAGCTCTACTTTTTCAACTTTCTTCAGCTTCGAACGCACTTGTTTATCAAAAAAGTTTTGATAATATGACAAATAATTTCTAATCATACCATTTACCCCATTGGCGGTAATGGTTGCCCCAGACATACCATCTACCTGATAGTCAGTTAGTTTGTTGCCTTTTTCAGATTTGAGCATAAAGACAGAAATCAATTTGTTATTCTCATCAAAAAGCTTTTTGCCTATGTACCGCACCTGAATTTCTTTGTCCGAAATTCGCGCTCCCAGACCAGGAGTTTCGCCTTTGTGGTCGAATACTACTCCTTTTATAGTTTGCAAATCTTTGTCAATAGCCAAATAACCCCAAATTTTGTCCCAAAGCCCATTACCATATAAGGGTATGATGTAGGCTTCTACTTCGTCAGGGTTGGACTCCGAAACAAACTCAAAAACAGGGTATAGGCGTTGGGTCGTATCTTTTTTGTACTCTCCACCAATGTCTATTTTTTCGACAGGCTGATCGGCTTCTTTTTTATCCCCATTATAATCGACCACATAGCGGTGCGAAGCAGGTATCCGTTTGTCAAAAATACCCAGTACGTCATCTTCTGGTTTCAATTCCATGACCGCACCCAGAATTTGCTTTTTAATATCCTTTTCCTTAGCAATGGCTTGGGCAGGTTTTAAGCCTTCAGCCGCCAAAGCCAGTAGCGTACCCAATATAATAGTGGTAACTACTGAAAATCCGATAATGTAACCGTTAGACTGTTGCACGTTTCAACCTCCTATTTTTATTGGCTTGAACTACATAATAATCGATAAGTGGTGCCATGACATTCATGAGCAAAATAGCCAACATGATGCCTTCGGGATACGCAGGATTGAAAACTCGAATAATAACCGTCAAAAAACCGATCATGAGTCCATAAATCCATTTTCCCATTTCGGTATGCGCGGCTGAAACAGGATCGCTTGCCATAAAAACTGCTCCAAATGCCAAACCTCCCATAACTAAATGGTAGTAAGCAGGTAGTTTCATATATTCATTGACCGCCAAAACATTGAGTAACAAAGCGGTTAAGAAAGTTCCTAAAAAAACACTCGCAATGATTCTCCAGCTTCCAACACCTGTAACAATGAGGATTAAAGCCCCAATTAAACACATCAAAGTCGAAGTTTCACCCAAGCTACCAGGTACAGTACCCAAAAACAGGTTTTCGAAACTGTACATATTTGGACTCCACGAACTGGTTGCCGCGTTCAAGGCTTCCAACACAGGTGTTTTGGCTTGTGCCACAATCGCAAGTGCCGTTGCTCCTGAATACCCATTTACCAAACCTTCCATACCTGCGGTGATAATATTCCCGCTGGCATCAGCAGTCCAAACCTCACCCGAAATCTGAAGTGGGTAGCCAAAGTACAATATAGCCCGTGCCGTAAGCGCCACGTTCAAAATATTCATACCAACTCCCCCAAATGCCTCCTTAGCAATGACTATAGCCATAATAGTAGCCAAAGCAATTTGCCAAAGCGGAATAGTAATAGGACAAACCAAAGGAATGAGCATACCTGTTACCAAAAAGCCAGGACTAATGGCGTGTTTGCGGACTAAAGCAAAGCCTACCTCTACAATCCCACCCGCAGTATAAGTAACCAAAATAATAGGCAAGGAATATTTCAGACCAAACCAAAACTCGCCTACAAAATCGTGCGGTTTGCCAAAAGCAGTATAATGCTGATAGCCTGCGTTCCACATTCCAAAAAGCAAGCAAGGAATCATGGCAACCACTACGGTCATCATCAAACGCTTTAAATCAACCGCATCGCGAACTTGCGCTCCTTTGCTGGGTGTGGTGGTAGGTGGCGTAAAAGCAAAAGTTTCAGCCGCTTCAAAAAGATAGTAAAAATTTTCAAATTTTCCACCTTTTTGGAAAGCAGGACGCTGTTTTTCAAATAAATCGTGTAAGAAGTGCATATTTAAAAAAAATTTAGGTCAAATTTTTCATGTTTAATCTAAAAGCCGTTCTTCTAACCTTCTCGCATCATATTCAAACCTTCCCGAAGAATAGCCTGAACAGGTTGTTTGGAAACATCTACAAATTCGCAAAGTGCCAAATCCTCCTCGATCACCTCAAAAATGCCCAAAGCTTCCATATTTTCGTAGTCATTTGCCAAAATAGCTTTCAAAAGTTGGATTGGCAGAATGTCCATCGGAACGACTTTTTCGAAAGTACCTGTAGTTACAAAAGCCCATTCTTCACCGTTAAGGCTGGTATCCAAAGTGTATTCTTTTTGAGGATTGAGGAACGAAAATAAGCCCAATGCTTTGTGGAAACTCAAACGATTGGCTACTGGAGCAAGCCAGCCTTCAGTTAGGAAAAAACGAGGTTTATTGCCTTCAGGAACTACGCTTAACTGTTGGTCATAGAATCCCAAATAATCTTTGCCATCTGCCAATTTTGTACCCGTCAAAACATTGCCCGATACGAAACGAACATTTTGAGATTTCAAATTATTAGCTACCAATTTATCAATGCAACCGCCAATAAAAGTTTGGTGATATTCAGGTTTTTGGACTTCCGAACCCACAACCGCAACCGTACGGCTTGCATCATATTTTCCTTCCAAAAACAATTTGCCAATTTGAATCACCCCATACGGATTGAGTGTCCAAACCAATTCGCCGTTATTGATCGGAGAAACATGATGAATATGGACTCCTACATTACCCGCAGGGTGCGTACCCGCAAATTTGTGCGTTTTGATGTTTTTGTAAGGCGTAAAAATTTTTGATACTTCGGACTTGGCATTCAAACCCAAGTGGATCGGGCATTTAACGATTTTGCTCAATATTTCAAGTCCCGCTTGAAAATTAATTTCTTGCCCCTTGAACAAATATTCATAATCAGGAGCAAGCGGACTGGTATCGAAAGCCGAAATAAAAATGGCTTTTGGGGAAGTGTTTGGATCAGCAACTATTCCGTAAGGACGTTGAATGATTTGTACCCAAACTCCACTTTCTAACATGGTTGGTAGTACCTCCTCCTTTTTCAGGTTCGAAAGTTCTGAAAGTGTATGTTTTGGAAAAGGTACGTAATCAATCGTTTTATCCACTAAAACCTTGATTCCCAAGAGTTTGCGTTGCTCGCCTCTTTTTACCTCGACCACTTCGCCGCTTACAGGCGAACAGTACATGACTCCTTCCAAACCTTTGTCCTGAAACAGCGGTGTTCCCGCTTTGACCGTTTCGCCTTCTTTTACAAAGACCTTAGGACGATACATACCCACAAAGTCATCGGGTTTGATCATGCAAGTTTCAGGCAAGGCGGTTTTGGCAAGTGTGCTTTGTGCCTTACCAGCCAAATTTATATCAAAACCTTTGCTAAGTTTTTTAACTTCTGACATGGTTTTCTTTGAGTTGATTCTACGAAATTCTTAATGCGCAAAAATAACACAAATATACCTTAATAAACAAAATTGCTCCTTAGATTTTTTAAAAGAATTTGCAATAAAGGGTAGTTGGCAAAATGGTAGGACTTATTGACTGCCATTTTCTCCCTTCGGGCGGCAGATAAAATATGTTTCTTGATCGTTTCGAGTTTCATTTCTGTAGCGGCGAATTTATTCGCCGTTTTTAGGCTAAAATTATTTCCAACAGCGGCTAAAGCCGCCGATACTGTTCCATTTCCCGCATGATTTCCATTGTCCGCACCGAAACCGCACAAACTTTTCCTAACAAATCAATTACTTCTTCCTTGTAGTCTGCAAAACGGTAGGTATTGAATTTTTCCAAAATCGTAGGATCGCTTGGTTTGCTTTCCTTGTATTGGTCTAAAATCCATTCTAAAGCACTTCGATTGCCTAATTTGTAGTCCCATGCCGCCGCAGGAATCCCCGAAATGGTCGTACTTTCGTCAATTAGGATGTCGCCTGTTTCTCTTTTCGCTTTCAAAATTGGCTTCTCTTTTTGCCCTTCTTTCACTATTTTGTCAGTCCTTACAAGGTTTTCAAAACCTTGTAAGGACTCGTAACTAAGGTGCAATTCCATGAGTTCTTTTCCCCAATTTACCCATTGCCAAAAATCTTCATAAAGCGGGATTCTGGGGAATTCCCTTTTTAGGTTTTGTTCGTATTTCTGGCGGTATGCGGGATCGTGCAGAACGGCATAAACGTAATGAAAGATGTCTGTTTTCTGAATTACGTTGGCAGTGGTCGAAGACCCTGCCAATCGTTTTTCTTTCGGCAAAGCATCGGCAAGGTCTTCGACCATTGCCGAGCTATATTTTTCCCTGAACAAGTCCAAAGCCCAATCCGTTATATTTTCTACTTTTTCGCCTTTTTCGTAACGGTAAAGGGGGATATTTTGCCCACATTCCATAAAGCCCAAATCACAAATTCCTTGCAAAGCCAAAGTCGCAAAAGGTTTGTTATGCCCGATACCCGAAAACGAAATATGGGGATTGGCTTCGGTTTCCGAAAAAATATTCCGCCATTGATAAACCATTCCGTTTAGGTGTTTATCAAAATACAAATATTTTTGGGTAAAAGGGCGAAAATAGGTTTTTAGGATATTTTTTTTCTCAAATTTTTTCTTTATCCCTCGTTCCCTGTATTTTTCCAATTCTCTGTCCCAAGCAATGATTCGTTTTTCTTCATATTCATTGTTTTTAAGCGTTTTTTGGTAAATATCGATCAGGAAACGGACTTTTTGCTCTACATTTTTTTTCGAAAAATCATATACCCAAGCGTCCCTGTGCGTGGCTACGCCAAGCGAAAAAAGCTCGAAAATGGCTTTTTCACTTTTTCCGTTTTTTACTTCCTTGTCGATCAAAGGAATGAACGTATCAAAATCATTATCAGTCTGGTTCAGCCAATTTCCTTTTTGATCGGGGCGGATTCGTTCGAAAGGCACATCTTTGAACCGATTAGTTGCCAAAAACCACAATTTATCGTCTTTGCGCATTTCGTCTTCGAGGCTGAAATAATACAGTTTTGTCCGTTCCTGATCTTGTATTTTTTCTTCGTTTCGGATCATAAACGCTATACAAACGCCCGTCTGAATCCCAAAAACATTGTGCGTAATCCCTGCAATTTTGGGGTTTGCCCGCACATCACTTCGGGTATCTACGATCCATATTTCCTGAAAATCTTTGGCAAAACATTTCCGAAGCCCGTCAAAAGCTATCGAATCGATAAAACTGCGGTTCATAACAAAAGAAACAATCCCATTCTTGCCAATCCGATCACTTGCCCATCGCAAAAAACGCACATACATATCGTACAGGTCGCCTTTGTGCTGTGCCTTGCTTTCCTGCACATAGGTCTTCTTGATTCGTTGGTCTATTTTTGTATAAAACCGATTCGGATTGTACTGATTGTAGTTTTGTTGGCTCGAATTATAGGGCGGATTTCCAATAATTACCATGAGTTCTTGCTGATTTTGGCTTTTTATTCGGCGCACATTTTCTTGAGAAATCGCAAAAAGATCGCCCGTTGTGCCATAAATCGTTTCTGCCGACTCGCCCAAATGTCCCGCCGCCATGCCTTCCAAATTGTCTAACGTATCCACAAAAGCCAAATTTTTAAAACTTTTGGAACGCCCTACTTTTTCTTTGTAGGTATATTCGATGTTCAGATTGGCAATGTAATAGGGTAAGATACTTAGTTCATTGGCAAAAATATCCTCTTCGTATTTCTTTTCGAGGTTTGGCAAATTCAAAAACTCAATCAAATCGCAAATGAAAGTCCCTGTACCTGTGCAGGGATCGAGGATTTTTACACCCAAATCGTTAAGCGTTTTGTCAAAATGTTTGTCCAATAAATAGTTTGTGCCGTTGAGCATAAATTGGACTATTTCGCTTGGCGTATAGACTATGCCCAATCGGTCTGCTCCTTCAGGATTGTAGGCTTTGTAAAATTCCTCATAAATCAGTTTCAAAAAACGTTGTTTTTCCCTATGCACCTTCATTTGTCGGGCTTCAATGACTATTATTTCGTAATAATCATTGAGTTTGTCGGTCGTATTTCGGCGCAAATCTTCATAAAAAAAGCTATCGACAATACCTTCAATTTCTTTGGAAATATTGTTTTCTCTGTGGAATTGGGCTTCGCCAAAAATGGTATTAAAAATGGACGAGGTGAGGATATGCTGAATAATCATTTCATCAATATCCTGCAAAGCGATCATCGGGTTAAGACTTAGTTTGCAACTTTCCCAAAAATCCCTTCTTCTGCTTGTAAATTCGGTGTTTTGCTTGGGATCGCCCATTTTCCTTTGCATATCCGTATCATAATCCGTTTTTTGCGTATTTCCTGCCGAAATACTGATAATGGCTTTCAGGATTCGGGAAATTTCAGGAACAGACTCGGTAAATTTGCTCAAAGCCTCTTTAAAATTGCGGACTTCTTCGGTTTCGTAGCTCACAAAAGCCAAAAGAATTTTATCTAATTGTTTCCAATCTTTTACGTTTGCCTCTTGTACCCTTTTGCCATCGGCTGTACGGCTGGGAGCTTGGTACAAAACGGCTTTTTCGGTGGTTTGGAACAGGATATTGTATTGCGGATAACCAACAGCGAATTTTTTGAGGATTTCTTTTTCCAAATCGTCTTTTATGTCCTTGCTTTCCCAATGCCCTACGGTTACGCCCTTGAGTTGCAAAGAACCATCAGGGTATTTTGCTTCGTTTTGCTTGTTTTTTTGGACTTTTTCATCTACCAAAATGATTTGAAATTTTTTGGCATAAAAATCCACTAAATTGGCAAAATAGCGGCGTAAAGAATCTTCGTTGGCTGATCCACCAAATTGGATCGCCCCTTCGACCTCTCGGTAATATTGTTCGATGCGGGCTTTGGACATGGTTTTATTGCGAACATAGGCTTTAGCCTGTGATGTATTGGTAATAAAATGAAAACACAGCCTACGAGGCTATGCTACAGAAGCAAAAATAGCATTTTTTTGAATTTATACTGAAACTAAAATGGTTTTGTCGTAAAACGAACATTCTTGTTCGTTTTTGTGGCGAACAAGAATGTTCGCCCTACAGAACCAATTTGATTGAGTATATCCAAATTTTATACTATTTCCGCACCCTCAAAAACGCCTTTGCTAAGGCTAAACCCCTGATTTGCAGTTCAGTATAGCGTTGCAATTCGGCATAATCGGCTTGGGCGTGTTTCAAAAAAGCAGAAGCCTGTCCATAAATACTTGGCATTTCCAAAAGCGAACGAAGGTAATAGCCATCAAGAAAATTCCGCACTCCGCCCGAAATAATCACCTGTTGGCAAAGCATTTTTGCTCCCATTTCCGCCTTCAATTCATTCGTAATCCGTACCATTTCTTCGGCACTATGTCCTATTTTCGCCAAATTTTGGTAACTTTCCTTGATCAGGCTTTCGCTGCGGAAAAGCTCGATCAAGGCAAAATTTGTCCCGCCACTTGCCGCAAAATCTACAGCTTCGAGGGGCAACTCGAACAAGGCGCGCAGGCTGTCCTTGCCCATCCCCTGCCCTACTTCTTTGACAATAATTTTTAAGCCTGTTTTTTCCAAAACTTCTCTAACTGTCTCAATAGCAGGCTGTTCGAAGCGGTCGCCTTCGGGTTGTAACCACTCTTGGAAAGGATTGACGTGAATAATCAAACCATCGGCTTGCAGTTTTTTCACTAATTCCGTTGCCAAATGAATTTTATTTTCTTTCAAAAGCAATTCCAACTGTGCCACTCCCAAATTGGCATAAAGGGGCTGGTCGCCCATGAATTTGCGGACATCAAAATCCGTAAAATATTCGTCCGAATAGAGGAGCTGTCGGCACGAACCCAAACCCATACCCATACCAAATTCCGCACAGGCTTTGGCTAAATTTTGGTTAATGGTTTTTGCCCATTTTGTGCCGCCCGTCATGCTCGAAACCCAAATAGGCACTTGCATTTTTTTTCCTAAGAAAACGGTTTCTAAAATTTGTTTGGTAGGGTGTGCCGCCAAAAGGGGTTCATAACTGAAGCGCGGATCGATAGACGCATTTTCGACTTGGGATTGGAAAGCCAAACTAATGTGGTCTTGTTTGCGCGAAACGGCATTCGGATCGCTATCTAAAAGATTCATGGATTAGAAAAAAATTGACCTGTAAGGTTTCGAAAACCTTACAGGTTTGGGTATAAAAGCCTATTTTATTTAAAAATCTTTTAACAAATTGCGTTGGAGTCGTAGGTGTTTGCGAAAATCCCACCACCACGCCAAAATCAGGTAAGCAATTACAGGCGATCCCATAGTAAGAAAAGACGCATAAATAAAAAACATACGCACTCTGCTCGAAGCAATGCCCAATTTTTCGCCCAGTTGAGTACAAACTCCGAAAACTTGAAATTCTAAAAAAGATTGTAACTTTTCCATGACTTTTGTTTTGAAAATGCTTACAAAGATAAGCGTTTAATTAAAAAATTCATCATACGTTTTGCCTGAATTAAGGAAAAACAACATTAAATCGGCTTCTCTCTTGTGCCTTTTCGCTTTTGCGTTGGCTTCGGTAGCTTTTATTTCAAGCACTACCTCTGGTGTGCCTGACAAATCTATTTTATCTTTGCCTGTGAAAGTTTTGACTTTTTCGGCAATCCTAACTACCTCGTTTTTATGCAAATACATCAATTCTTCCTTCACATAAACCATTTCGTCTTTGTCGTTCGAGTGGGTTTGGCGGTGCATCGAAACGCATAAAAGATCACCTTTTTTATCAAAAAAATAGTCGATTCGAATCAAACCTATTTTGCTATTGTTTTCGTCAATCAGTTTGAGCAAGGCTCCGTCTTTTTCGTAAGCACTTAATTTCCCCTCTACCAAATCCTTACTACTTTGATAATCAACTACTTTTACATGAGCCGAAGTCAATTTTTTCTCAATGTCGTCTATGCGTTTTTGGACTGCCTCGACAGGATCGCCTACGACCTCCTCTGTTTGGGTTTCGGCATTTTCTTGTTTTTGCTCACTTTTTTGTTCTTTTCTTTGACAGGCAAAAAAAAGGCAAATCACGCAAATAAGACCATAGTAAGTGATTTTCATAGGCTTTACAGGTTTCAAATAATGTCTTTTCGTTCCCTAACCAGCTCCAAGAGGAGTTCTCTTGCACGGTGTAATTGTGCTTTGACAGTTCCCAAAGGAGCATCCAGTGCGTTGGCTATTTCGTCATATGAAAGTTCTTCAAAATATCGTAATTGTACTAATTTTTGGTATTTTGGTGGTAATTGTGTAACTATATTACGGATTAATTCTATTTTCTGAACCCGAATCGCACTTTCCTGCGGGTCGAGGTCTTCGTCCCTGATATCGAGATTCAGATTTTCGCCATTGTCGTTATTATAAGAAGTATTGATACTAAGCGTTTCGAGGCGTTTTTTGCGAATAAAATCAATGCAATTATTGGTAGCAATTCGGAATAACCAAGTGCTAAAAGTGTATTCTTTCTTGAATTTGGGCAAATTTCGGAAGGCTTTGGCGAATGCCTCGATGGTCAAATCTTCGGCATCGTCCGTATTATGCACCATTTTGAGCAAGGTATGATAAACTGATTTCCGATAACGGCGCATGAGTTCGGCGTAGGCTTTTTCGTTTCCGCTGGTTGCCTCGTCTATCAATTTAAAATCCGAAAGGGCTTTGTCCGAAAATTGTCTTTCTGTCAAATCGTCTAATTCTTCCATTTGATTGTTTTCCCTGAAAAAAGGCTTACTAAACCAATAAAAATGTAATGAAAAATGTATAAAAAGTCCAAAAAAAAGAGAAAAAATAAAATGTTACGCCTATTTTTTTGTTCTGTCGAATGTAATTTTTCAATCCATTTTTTAAATACCAATCCGACCAAAAACCATCTCGTCAGTACGCAAAATAGAACATTTGGCAAACAATTAGGCAAAGATAAGACAAAAAGCACACTAAACCAAAACAACGAATAACTTAGTACAAAAGTTCCGATCCAAACCCGATCACGCATTTTATATTGCGTTCCTACGGACAAATGACGGATTTTTTGTTTTAACCATGCCTTATAGCTAAGCGAAGGTTTGGAAATACAATGTGCTTGTTCGTCCCAGACGATTGCCGTATTCCCAAAATGACTCGCTTCATTCATCAACAAATCATCATCTCCACCTGCCCATTCTTGGTGTTTTTCGAAACCTTTTTTTTCTAAAAAAACGCTTTTTCTGTATGCCAAATTACGTCCTACTCCCATGTAAGGTATTTTCCAGATATATGCCGAAAAATATTGCATGAGGGTTAGCCAAGTTTCGAATTGGATCATGTAATTCAGCCAAGAGTTTCGAACTTCATAAGGCGAATATCCCAAAACAATATCTATTTTCGTATCAAAAAAAGGATTCATCATGCGTTTTATCCAATTTTCGCTACTTGGCAGACAGTCCGCATCGGTGAGTAATAGTAAATCATATTTTGCTTTTTGGATTCCTGCACTCAAAGCATTTTTTTTTCCACTTATTTTTTCAGGTTTTTCCAAAATCCGAATACAATGTAAGTGTGGATTTTCCTGTTGCATTTTTTCCAAAAAAACAGCCGTTTCGTCAGTCGACCTATCATCGACAATAACAATTTCGAAAAGCGAATAGTTTTGAGAGAGGAGTTTTGGTAGAAGTTTTTGCAAATTCTCCAATTCGTTTCGAGCCGCAATAACCACCGAAACCCCACTTTCTGTAGCGTAGGCGTCAGCCTGCGTTTCGAACAGGCTAAAGCTAAAGTCTATTCTACATTCCAAATCCTTATTTTCTGTATCGTAGGCTTTAGCCTGCGTTTTTTTTGAAAAAAAAACAAATTTTCCAAAAAAAACAAACCAAAAGGCAATCTGGAGGAGGTAGGAAAAATAGAAAACAAATAAAATCATTTCTATTCTTGAGCAAAAAGTTGCGAACCTAAAAGTTGTTTGCCAAAATTGGTATGGAGAGAAAGTCCAAAATACGGCATAAGTGGAAAATGGTAGCTTAGATCAAGGTTATTTTTTACAGATAATTGGCTCAAAAAACCTGTGCCGCCTTCGAGCAAGATTCGGGTTTTGGAAGCAATCTTAAAACCCAACATCAAACTGGCTTGGAACTGATTATAGCGCCAGTTTGCGTCTGTATTTGCCAGATTTGGGTTTTGAAGCACCGTAGCGGCAAAAACCTGCGAATTGATTCGCAAATCCAGC
>JAAFHK010000093.1:0-448 GCA_013297565.1 Cytophagales bacterium | reverse complement strand
GGTAGTAAAATCCGCAAATCCATATTTTCGGAGAGTTTTCGGTTCAAACCCAAAATGGGAAAAGGCAAAAATCGGTCGTTGAAATATGCCAAGCCCAAGCCAAAAATATCTTGTTTTCGCAAACCTCGTACTCGGATTTTGGCAAGCGCCAAAGTCCCAAAAAGGCTGTGTTTGTTCAATTCAAAATCCTGTACCGTACCCAGCGTTCCTGAATAAAGCCAAATTCCATTCTGGATTCCCGCCCGAAGATGGGTAAAACCTGCGGAAAAATTATATAGATAACGTTGATTTTCAGTAAGTTCCGTAGTCGGCAGGCGCAAACCTGCGCTAACATTAAGAAAGGTTTGCCGCCCTCGAATATCCAAATTCTTCAAATCCAATTCGGTTTTGCCACCTAAAGGCGCAATAAAATGAACTTGGGCATGGCTAAAACCAAATTCATTTTATT
>JAAFHK010000092.1 GCA_013297565.1 Cytophagales bacterium | reverse complement strand
TTTTTTTTTTCGAATTTGGCAAACTCTTACGAACTTTACAGGAACTTTATGATGTGGTGGTTTTTGACACTCCGCCTGTGGGTTTGGTTACAGACGGTTTGATTGCTATGAGAAAAGCCGACATACCTATTTATGTCGTCAGGGCTGATTATTCGGAACGCAATTTTGTCTTCGATCTGAATAAAATGGCAATTAAGAACAATTTTACCAAGCTATCGGTCGTTTTGAATGGTGTAGGCAAACCTGGTTCGTATGGCTATGGTTATGGATACGGCAAAGGTTACGGAAGTGGTTATGGATATGGGTACGGCTATGGATACGGTTACAAAAGCGGGTATTATGAAGATACCGAAAAAAATACGGTTTGGCAACAAATCAAAGAAATGTACGAAAACTTTAAATTATTTAGAAAAAAACGCGAATAGATGACAAAACACTACTAAAAAATTTTCACTTGTAAATCCCTACAACATGATTTCCCTATTCAAGAAAAAAATAGAATCGTATGGCTCCATTATGCCACTAAACGTTGATATGCACTCACATTTGTTGCCTGCAATCGATGATGGTGTGGAAACTTACGAACAATCTATTGCTATTATCCGCCAAATGATCGAGTTGGGTTATAAAAAACTCATTCTTACCCCCCACATTATGGGCGATTTTTACCGAAATACGCCTGAAATTATTATGGACAAACTCGACACCTTGCGTGACATGATACAAACTTTGGGTTTGGAAATCGAACTCGATGCCGCCGCCGAATACTATCTTGATGAGCATTTTGTCAAATTATTGGAAAAACAAAAACCGATTCTCTGTTTTGGAAAAAAGAAATATGTGCTGTTCGAAACTTCGTACATAAACGCCTCGCCTTATTTTAATCATGTTGTTTTTATGCTACAGTCACAGGGTTATACGCCTGTTCTGGCGCACCCCGAACGCTATTTGTACCTCTACGATACCTTCCGAAAAGCCATCGAATGGCACGAAAAAGGCGTTTTGTTGCAAGTCAATATCAATTCGCTTTCAGGTTATTATTCCAAACAAGCCAAATTTTTTGCTGAAAAACTCATCGATCACAAAGTGGTAAGTTTTTTAGGCACAGACTGCCATGGCGAAAAACATTTGCGAAGCCTCCGAGAAGCCCGCAAGATCGATACCTACAAAAAAGCCCTTCAGCAGACGGTTCTGAATAATACGCTGTAGGACTACAGATTTCTTTTCTGTTAAAAAAAACTAAAAAATCATTTAATTTCAACTAAAGAATTTAGGATTGCGTTTATCTTAGTGAATTAATCATTTGTTTAAAACAGGTATTTAGTTTTTCAAAAATTGCGAAATAATAATTATTTTTAGAATATTTTTAAACCTTTTTCTTAACAAAGTATTTATTTGGTATGAACAACGAGTTTATTTTGTGTGCTGATGGTTTGAAATTCAAAGACGGAAAAATCCGCTTTAAAAATATAGATTTTGCAGAAAGTTTGAATAAAACCCAAACAATCAAAAGAGTGTTTTAGTGGTAAATTAAGTTAGTAATGGTGTTTAGTTGAAGTTTGGCAGGTTCTTTGAGCCTGTCAAACTTGCTTTAGGGATTTCTGTTTTTTTTATGTTCAAGCCCATTCTTTAATCCCTCTCCTTTCCCAAAATTGCTTTTTTTGAAAAAAACTGTTCAAAAAAGCAAAACTGTCCGAAAATGGACATCAAAATTGGACAATCTTTGTTTATTTAAAACATAAATTATTGAAAATCAACAATTTATGTTTTTGGCACAAAATTTTGATAATACATTTTATATTCTATTTTGTGGAAAGACCTAAAAACAAAATTGAAGTTGCAAACAAGAAGCCTTACAAGGAGTTAGGATTTTTGGGAGGAAAGAACTTGGCAATCACATTTTCGATATGTTGGTTGTTATGGCTTAAAAATTTATTTTTTTGGAAAGAAAATGATCGAAAACACCAAAATATTAAACCTAAATAAACACAATTTATTTGCTCCTGAACGCCCTGCTATCATAAAAACAGTGAATTTGCGAAAAGTATATCGCAGTTTTAATGTCGAAACGGTGGCTTTGGAAAGTATCAATGTGGAGATCAAAGAAGGCGAATTTGTGTCGATTATGGGACCTTCGGGATCGGGTAAATCGACCCTGCTGAATCTGCTTGCCATGCTCGACAAGCCCAGTAGCGGCAGTATTGCGTTCATGGGAACTGAAGTTTCGACCTTTAGTGACCGCCAAATGGCACAGTTTAGAAAACGTTTTTTGGGTTTTATTTTTCAAAATTTCAACCTGATTGATGAACTAACCATTTTGGAAAATGTCGAATTGCCTTTGCAATATTTGGGGCTTCCTAAAGCTGAACGCCGAAAAAGGGCAATGGAAATGATGGAAAGACTCGAAGTGGCTCATAAAAAACAGTTTTTTCCTTCCCAGCTTTCAGGCGGACAGCAGCAGCGTGTGGCAGTGGCGAGGGCGGTCGTTACTAATCCGTATTTATTGCTTGCCGATGAACCTACGGGCAATTTGGATTCGGCACATGGGCAAGAAGTAATGGATATTTTGAGCAAACTGAACGAAAATGGCACTACGGTAATTTTGGTTACGCACTCTGCCCAAAATGCAGAATACAGTCAGCGAACCATTCATTTATTTGACGGACAAGTAGTTACAGAAAACATAAACCATGTAAATTAGTGTTAGGAAGCTATCTCATTATTACCCTGCGCAATCTCTTGCGGCATAAAACTTTTACCTTCATCAACACCTTGGGCTTGGCTGTGGGGATCGGGAGTTTTACGGTCTTAATGCTGTTGGTTTTACACGAAACCACTTATGATGTCCAACATTTTAATTCTAGACGCATTTTTCGAGTTACCCAAGAAATCAAAAAAAATAATGTTGGCGAACGTTCTGCCAGTTTGCCTTTTCCTGTTGCCGATCAGCTCAAAAAGGATTATCCAGATTTGATAGCCGAAACGGTACGTTTTTTTAATATGCAATCCCCCGCCATTCCTGTAGGCTACAAAGGAGAATATCATTACGAAAAACGCTTTTTCTTTGTAGATTCTACTTTTTTCAAGGTTTTTAGATTTTATTTGGAAAAAGGAAATACCAAAACAGCCCTTGCTTTGCCCAATAGCCTTGTGATTAGTAAAAAAATTGCCAGAAAATATTTTGGGGACGAAGAACCGATTGGAAAAAAACTTACCATTATGGTAGGGCATGAATTTACGGTTACAGGGGTTTTGGAAGAGTCCAATTTCCGTTCGCACCTCGAGTTTGATATGCTGGCTTCCTTTCATAGCTTGAATGAAATGTACAAAATGCCTGTTCAGGAAAACTGGATTTGGAATCCATGTTGGACTTATGTGGTTTTGCACAAGGCAAATATGAAAGACGAACTTCGCAAGCAACTCCCTTTTTTTGTTGTCAAATATTTTCCTGATGCCCTGAAGGATTTTGTGAGTCTGAATTTGCAAGCTATCAACGATATTCACCTCCATTCGAATTTGGCTTATGAGATTAGCATTAATAGCGATATTGAATATGTGCATATTTTTCTGGGCATGGCGTGTTTTCTGTTGGCGATTGCTTCTTTGAATTTTATTAATATTGCTACGGCGCGCTCCTCTTTGCGAACCAAAGAAGTGTTGGTTAGGAAAATAATTGGGGCGAACAAATCCGAACTTTTTTGGCAATTTCTTTTCGAAAATTTCCTTATTAGCCTTTTTGCTATCCTTTTAGCTTTCGTTTTGGTTGAGATCAGTGTTCCTTTTTTGAGTGATTTGTCAGGAAATCCTTTGAGCAAATGGATTACAAACGATTGGAACATTGCGGCATGGTTAGGGGCTTGCGGTTTGGTAATTGGCGTATTATCAAGCATTTATCCCGCTTTTTATTTGGCAAATTTTAATGCTTCCAAAAACTTCAAAAGTGCTGTTTCTTTTGGAAAAAGCGGCACATGGTTCAGGCAAGGTCTGGTCGTTTTGCAGTTTATGATTTCTATTTTTATGTTGATCAGCACTTTGGTAAGTTATGATCAGCTACGGTTTTTGCGGCAAGCCAAATTGGGTTTTGACAAGGAACAGATCATTGTTTTACCCATTGCCTTTACCAAAATTTTGTACCGTTATGACGATTTCAAGAAAGAATTATTGGGCTGTCCAAGCATTTCCTCTATTACAGCTATGGAAACGATCATTGGGCGCGAACACCAAACGCACGAATACGCCATGCCTTACAACCCTGATGAATTTACTTTTTTTCCCTCTATTTTGGTCAAACATGATTTCATTAAAACCTTCAATATCAAGCTATTAGCGGGAAAAGATTTTGAAAGTATCAAAATATTCAAAAATGACGGATCGGTCTATTATGATTATCCAGAATCCTACAGCACAGACTCCCTAACGCAAAGCGGGGCAGTGATCATCAACCAAGCCATGCTCAAACATTTGGGTTATACAAAAGCCCAAGATGCTCTTAATCAAACACTTATCTCGCACGCAGGCAAAGAACGCATTATTGGGGTGGTGGATAATTTTCATTTTACTTCTTTGCATGATACCGTTTCGCCTTTTATTCTCAATTTGGCAAAGGACGAACGCCGAATGCGGCTGGTCAAATACATGGCAGTTAGAACCCAGCGAAACCGTACTTTTGAAGCCCTCGAATATATTGCAAGGACATGGCCAGAATTTACGGCTGTTCCTTTCGAGTATTTTTTCTTACACGAAAACCTCGATCAGCTTTACAACAAAGAGCAAAAATTGAGTGAAATATCTGCCATTTTTGCAGGAATAGCGGTTTTTATTGCCACTATGGGAATGTTTAGCCTTACTTCGTTTGTAGTGGCGCAGCGCCGCCGTGAAATCGGTATCCGCAAATCTCTGGGAAGTTCGGCAAGTGCTTTGGTATTTTTGCTTTCAAAAGATTTCATGAAATTGGCAATGTTAAGCATTTTGATTGCCTGCCCGATAGCGTATTTGGGGGTTTGGACGTGGCTGGGGCATTTTCCAAATCATGTCGAATTGAAATTGAGCAATTTTCTTCTGGCAAGCGGGGTAATTCTGGGCGTAACTTTGATCACCGTCAGCCTCCATACTCTCCGAACCGTTCTGCAAACGCCTGTAGCGGCTATTAACCAACAGGGTTGAAAGTAAAAAAAACAAGATTTTTTAGGTCTTAATACAATATTTAGATTTGTGAGCATAAAGGTCAATCTTACATCGAATTAAACACAAAAGAATCTACCTCGATAGATTCGCCTATATTAAATGTAATTTCGTCATTCAGATACTCGAAAGCAACTTCTGCTCCTGCACAAATCCCATCAATAAAATCAGCCTTTGCACCAACGGAAAGCTCGAAAGCCGACTCGCCTTCTGCCCCTACTATTTTCGCCCAGCTTTTGGCACGAACAAATATTTTTTTCTTTTGGTAGGTCAAAACCGTTCCCACTTTAGTTTTTTCAAAACTTGGGGCTGTTGCAGCTGGAATGGGCTGGGAAATCATGAGGCTAAGTCTGCCTTCAGTTTCTTCTAACCAATAGACCTGATCGGGCTGATCGTTGATGAGGAGCATCCATTCGTCCCAGAAACCGTCTTCGTATTCGAATCGCAAACGCCCAATGATCAAAAAATTTTCTTTTTTTGTTTCGTTTTTTACCTTTCGGCTTAGTTTTCCGCTTGCTCCAAGTATAAAAGGCGAACCGTAATCGACCAGAATGGCTTTGTCTGATTCTTGAAGAATTGCTCCATTTGGCGTAATATAGGTACTTAGCCCGCAATAGGGGCAAACGGCAGATTTGGAAAAGGCGTAATGTAAAGTCATTTCGCCACCGCAGGAAGTACAAGATATTTTTTTAGCCATATTTCGTAGGGTTATTGGCAAAGATACAAAAACAAATTCTTATTTTGTGGTCATTTTTATGCCATTTTTTGAGAACATTTATGAAAATATTTACCCAAATAAACGAAGTTAGGAATTATTTAAAAAGGCAGTATCCTGCTACGGTTGGTTTTGTGCCAACTATGGGGGCTTTGCACAAGGGGCATTTGACTTTGCTCGAAAGAGCAAAAGCCGAAAATGAAATAGCCATTTGTAGTATTTTTGTCAATCCGATTCAGTTTAATAATGCTCAAGATTTGCAATATTATCCTCGACCTTTTGAGCAAGATGTAGTTTTGCTCGAAAAAGTAAATTGTGATGTGCTTTTTGCTCCAAGCGAAGCCGAAATGTATCCGCAAATTCCCGCTATTAGCGTACAAGTGGGCAAATTGGGCGAAGTAATGGAAGGCAAATACAGGGCGGGTCATTTTAACGGAGTGGGTGTGGTCGTGTGCAAACTTTTTAACATTGTTCGTCCCAATGTGGCGTATTTTGGGCAAAAAGATTTACAGCAATGTGCCGTTATTCGCCAAGTGGTGGAGGATATGTCGATAGACCTCGAACTTAAAATATGCCCAACCTTGCGTGAAAATGACGGTTTAGCCATGTCGTCCCGCAATCTGCGGCTTTCGCCTACCCAGCGCCAAATTGCTCCTTTGATTTACCAAGCCTTGCAAACTGCCGAAAAAATCATTCGTGAGGAACAGAATTTAGCAAAAGCGCAAGCTGAAGCGGTTCGAATGATCGAACAAGAATCGGCTTTTCGTTTGGAATATTTGGAAATAGTAAATTTGCGAAGCCTTGAGGAAATGAAAGAAATGAATAAAACTCTCCAAACAGAACCTTTGGCTATTTGCGTAGCGGCGCATTTGGGAAACGTGCGTTTGATCGATAATGTGGTCTTGGAAAATTGAGAAAAAATGGATTATCCTGAAATTAAATAGGTTCATTCGTAAAAACGAACATTCTTGTTCGTTTCTGTGGCAAACAAGAATGTTCGCCATACAAATCCATTTTTGATTGCGTATATTTTGCGAAAAAAAATTATAAGACTACTTTTGCCAAATGAAAAACATAGTCAATTTTATTCTTATTTCCTTTTTTGCCTATTCCTGTGCCAATGTCGCCGCCCCTACAGGTGGCGAAAAGGACATCGTGCCACCAACCTTACTTTCGAGTGTTCCCAAGCATCAAAGTACGGAATACAAGGGGAAAGTTGTGATTTTGGAATTTGATGAGGCTATCCAGATTGATAACCTGAAAAAAAACCTGATCATTACGCCCGATGAGGACAATGAATACAAATATACCTTGAATGATAATGTGCTGAAAATTGAGTTTGAAAAGGCTTTTTCCGAAAGTACGACTTATGTATTCAATTTTGGGGAAGCCCTGACTGATGTTACGGAAAAAAACAAAGTCAAAAATCTCCGTGTGGCTTTCAGTACGGGGCTTTCGATTGATTCGATCAGCATTAATGGTGAAGTTTTCGAGGCGCAAAGCCTCAAATCCGTAGCAAACTGTTTGGTAGGAATTTACAAATCAAATGATACGCTGGATATCCAAAACAGCAAACCGCTGTATTTTACCTACACCGATTCTTTGGGTTTTTATAAAATCGAAAACATCAAAGAGGGAAATTACAAACTTTATGCTTTGCAAGAAGGCAAAAAAGCGGACAAAAAATACAATGCAGAGGACGAAAAAATTGGTTTTTTGGCGGATACGCTGAAGTTGAAAACTTTTAGTGCCAACAGAGTCAATCTGCCTTTGGTGTATTATGACAACAAGGAGTTTAAAGTCATGAATGCCAAGCCTCGCCGCCAATATTTCGAGATTGCGACCAATAAAGATATTTATGCCTGTCGGGTTATCTACACCGATTCGAGTTCGCAAAAGCGTTTCCTATACACGATTGATAAAAAAATAGTACAGTTTTATAATTCGACCGAAGAAGCTGATAGTGTGGCAATTCGGGCATTTTTTAAGGATTCGATTGGAACGGAGATTGGGTATGATACGAAAATAAAATTTGATAAATACACAGGAAAACGCAAAAAAGGCGGTTTTGTACTTGATGCCGAACCTACAAGTGGTACGTTTTTTAATCCAAATGATAGTTTAAAATTAGTTTTCAAATTCAATAAACCCATTGCCGAATATGCCCTCGATAGTATTTCGTACCGCAGAGATCGGGATACTGTAGTGTATAAATTTTCGGAAAAAGACATAGAACTTGACAGCACGCGCCTCCGCATGAAAGTTCGAAAACCTATCATGTTCAAGGAGCAAATTAGCCTTGAAATCAAACCTAAAGCCTTTATTTCGATAGAAGCCGACAGTAGCGAATTGCGACCATTTATGTATAGTATCAAACAGGAGGCAAATTACGGCAGTCTTTCAGGCTTGATTCGAACCGAAGAAAAGAACTATTTTGTGCAGGTTTTGGATAAAGACGGAAAAGTGGAAGGGGAAATTAAAAATGCCAAAACGTTCAATTTCAAACTGATCAGTACAGGCATGAAAAAAATTCGGATTTTGATGGACGATAATGGCAATGGAGTGTGGGATTCGGGTGATTGGAAACAAAAAATACCGCCCGAACGAGTCAAAATGTTCAAAGTGGATACCGAAGTCAAGGCGAATTGGGTTGTGGAAGACGTTTTGATAGAAGTGGATAAATAAAAACGCAAAACACACTTCTTTTTTTGTAAAACAATGATTACCAAGACGATGCGGATTTTTTAAATCCGCATCACCTAAAGGTTTTATGCTTACTTTACCAATTAATAATCTCCCAAAGTTTCGGGCAGTTGTGCCAAAGCCTTTTTTAGTTCTTCGTCATTTGGGGCAACTCCATGCCACTTGTGCGAACCCATCATATAATCCACGCCTTGCCCCATTTCGGTTCGCATCATAATCAAAACAGGTTTTCCTTTTCCTGCCTTATTTTGGGCAGTTTCGAAAGCCGAAAGCATCGTTTTCATATCATTTCCATTGGCACACTCGACTACTTCCCAACCAAAAGCTATCCATTTTTCTGTCAAATTCCCCAGACTCATGACTTCTTCTGTCGAACCGTCAATCTGCTGTCCATTAAAATCGATAGCTGCAATTAGTTTATCCACTTTGTGGTGCGCCGCATACATTGCCGCTTCCCAAACTTGCCCTTCTTGTTGCTCACCATCACCCATGAGTACATACACAAAGCGATCATCAGCATTCAATCTTTTCGCCTGTGCCGCCCCAATCGCCATCGAAAGCCCTTGCCCCAGCGAACCTGATGCGGCTCTGATGCCTTCGAGTTTTTCCTTTGTAGCAGGGTGTCCTTGCAAACGGGAATTAATTTGGCGAAAAGTTGCCAGTTCAGCAGGAGCAAAATAACCAAAACGCGCCAAAGTGCTATACCAAACAGGCGAAATATGTCCATTTGAGAGGAAAAATAGGTCTTCACCTTTTCCGTCTGGCTGAAATTTTGGGTTGTGCTGCATAACTGCTCCATAGAGCGCCACAAAATATTCCGTACAGCCCAAAGAGCCTCCAGGGTGTCCAGACTTTACGCCATGCACCATACGCACGATATCGCGCCGCACTTGCGAAGCCGTTTTTGTTAATTGTTCGAGATTATAATTCATGAAATATAAATATTTACAAATGATTGATTTTAAACTAATAAAATTAGAAAAAAGGTTCAAATAAGCCTACGAAACAAAGGTACAAAGTTGTATTTTTTTGCCTAATTACCTTGTTTTAGGATATTAAAGTTTATTAATAAATCTGTAGCATACCCTTCAGGGTGTGCCAATCTGTTGATTTTCAAACTATTAGAAACACCCTAAAGGGCGTTTTACAAATTTTATTCATAAAACAAATTTTTATAAAAAATACCCAAACGCTTTAATTTTTACCTTGCCTTTTTTGCCGTTTGCGTCTTTCCATCTCCCGACTCACCAAACCATATTCCCGACTGCTTTGCCCCGCAATAGACGTATTTTCGGAAGCCCTGCGGAACAAATACGGCATAACCATTTTGACGGGGCCATAAGGCAAATATTTGGCAACATTATAGCCTGATTTCGCCAAATTATAGGAAATATGGTCGCCCATACCATAAAGTTGAGCAAAAAATACCCGTTGATCCTGCGGACTAATTTGGTTATCTTCCATCAGTTTGATCAAATAATAATTGCTTTTTTCGTTGTGAGAAGCCGCACAAACCGCAATCCGTTCCAGATTTTGGACAATAAACGCTAATGCCTTATCAAAATCCCTATCCGAAGCCTCTTTATTGGGTTGGATTGGATCGGCATAGCTTTTTTCCTTTGCCCGTTGGCGTTCTTTTTCCATGTATGCTCCTCTTACGAGTTTGATACCCAAAAAAATGCCCTTGTTTTTGACCATTTCGTAAGCATCAAGCAGTTTTTGATAGGAACTGACGGCATACATTTGATAAGTATTAAAAACTATAGCCCTTTCCTGATTGTATTTTGCCATCATTTCGTAGGCAAGCGAATCTATAGCGTACTGAATCCACGTTTCTTCCGCATCTACAAAAATCCTTGTTTGGTTTTTATATGCCGTTTCGCAAATGTGGCTAATGCGGCGCATAACGCGCGCATATTCCGCTTTTTCGGCTTCCGTTAAAGTTTCTTTGGCAGAAATTTTTTCTAACAAAGCAAATCTTGCCAAACCTGTTACTTTGAAAACACAAAAAGGAATTGCCTTATTGCCTACGCTTTTTTCGATAGTTCGGATAATTTCTTTTTCGGCTCGGTCAAATCCCACATCTGTTTTTTCGCCCTCGACCGAATAATCCAGAATAGTCCCGACACCGTATTGGTGCAAATATTTGATGGCTTTTTCACATTCGTCAATGCTTTCGCCCCCGCAAAACTGTTTGTAAAGGGTATCTTTTAGGACTTGAGTAACCATAGGTAGTTGTGCTTTGAGCGCAAATTTGGTTATCGAAGTCCCTGTATTGACCAACCATTGGCGGTTCATGGTCGCAAAAAGCAAATAGGTTTTATACAGTTCCCCATCAGATTTGTGTGCAAATGCCACACCTGTATCGTCAAAGGATACTTTTGTACCCAAATTGTCTTGTTTGGTAAATTGGTTATGGTTCATATTTTTGGAAAAATTTGGATTTTGGGTGATTATTTCAACAAATGTGTTTCAAAAAGTTTCAAAATCCGTTTATACTCATCAGTCCAACTGCTCGGTTCTCTGAAACCATGATCCTCGACAGGATAAATTGCCATTTCCCAATGATCTTTTTTGAGTTCGATCAGCCTTTGCGAAAGCCGCACTACGTCCTGAAAATGCACATTTACATCAATCATGCCATGACACATGAGCAGATTATTTTTCAGCCCTTCGGCAAAATAAATAGGGGAACTGCGGCGATAGGCAATGCTATCCAAAACAGGCGTGTTGAGAATATTTTGGGTATAACCGTGATTGTAATGCGCCCAATCCGTAACCGAACGCAAAGCCGCCCCCGCTCTGAAAACATCGGGTTTGGTAAAAAGTGCCATCAAAGTAATAAATCCTCCGTATGAACCGCCATAAATGCCCATGCGTTTGGCATCTACGCCATGTTTTTCTGCCAAAAATTTTGCCCCATCAACCTGATCGTCAAGGTCTTTGCCGCCCATGTACCTGTAAATCCCCGTTCTTACCTCGCGCCCGTAGCCCGCACTCGCCCGATAATCAATATCCAAAACCGTAAAACCCCTGTCGGTCAATAAGTTATGGAACATATATTCTCTGAAATAGGTACTCCAATGTTTGTGGGCATTTTGCAAATAACCCGCCCCATGCACAAAAATTACACCCGCACCGTTCGGATTTTGCGGTTTGTAGAGCCTTGCATAAACTTCAGTTCCGTCAGTGGCATTGAACGTTACAATTTGCGGATCGCGCCAAGAATAACTTTTAAATTCTTCGCTTGTCGAATTTGTAACTTGCTGATACACAGTATTTTCCTTGTTTTCGGCTACAAAAAGTTCAGTCGGTTTGTTCGAATACGAATACAAAATTGCCAAACGTTTTTCGTCAGGCGAAAGCACTACTTCGTTTCCGCCTACCAAACTGGTTATTTTTTGCATTTTTCCGCCCGAAACAGGCATTTTGTAAAAATGATCCTCGCCAGGGTGTACTTCAGAAGTGGTTAAATACCAATTTTTTTTGTCCTTCGAAAGCAGAGCCTCCCGAACTTCAAATTTGCCCTTAGTCAAAGCCGTTTTTTGGTTCGTAGCCAAACTGTAGGTAT
>JAAFHK010000090.1 GCA_013297565.1 Cytophagales bacterium | reverse complement strand
GCTTTGTACGAACTCACAAAGGATTTTCCTGTGGCAAGCATCGGGTCGATCAAAATAACGGTCTGATTGGTTAGGTCGGGCGAAGCGATATAGTGCAATTCGATCTCGAAACTTTCGTCTGCCGTATGCTTCCCTCTATACGCCCCAATGAAAGTCGATTTGGACTGATCAAAAAAATTCAAAAATCCTTGATAAAAAGGCAATCCTGCCCTCAAAACCGACACCAAAACAGGTTGCTCGACCAGCTCGAAACCTTTTGCTATGCCCAAAACGGTTTGAGTTTCTGTTTTTTGATAAATCAAATTTTTGGAAAGTTCGTAAGCCAAAACTTCGCCCAAGCGTTCCATATTTCGCCGAAAGCGCATCGCATCTTGTTGGATTGTTTGGTGGCGCATTTCGTTTAGGAAATGGTGTGCAAGGGAAGGTTTGTCAGCCAGTACAAAAGGTTGCATACGTGATTGTTTATTGATTTTTATTTTTCAAACAAGATATGTTTTTATTTTCTAATTTAAAAATTTTTCTCTTTAGAGTTTTTGGCAATAGAATTGCATATTTATTCGAAAAGCCTCTAAAAACTATGCAAACATTCCTTTTTTTCGCCTTATCGTGTTTTTGGCTGGGTGCAGTCTGGTGGCTTGCGCAGGTTTTGCGGAAGAAAAAGGCGCAGCAAATCCCAAAAATTTCCTTTCGAGTGGCTTGGTATCGGCAGACCACCAAGCGCTATTTTTACTACCGCAACCTGTTCAGTAGGTATCCTTAGCACTTACATGATTTTGAGTTCGCGCAAAAAGCGTTGCGTAATCTCGATGCGGGCTTTTTGGAATTTCGAATCGCTGATGTGTTTGCCCTCGATATTGGTAGCAAAAAAATACACATTATTTTGGGTTTCGATGAAGCCAATCCACCAACCAATGTTTTTGTCCTGTTCTATGCCCCAGCCTGTTTTGGCATATAATTTATAATTTTTTGTTTCTTCTAATAAAAGTATTTTTTTAACAATACTAATATTTCGCCTCGAAAAAGGCAAATCGTAGGCATAAAACCGTTTCAAAAAATCGACTTGTTCTTTGACTGAAATTCGTAGATCGCCTTCCAACCAAAAATTATCCAATTTTGCTCCCATTTTTTGGTTTCCGTACCCTGTTTTGATCAAATATTTTCGCATATCTTCCTCGCCTACTCTCCGTGCTACTTCCTGAAAATACGGCACACAGGACACTTTGACGGCACTTCGTAGGCTGTGATCCTCATTCCATGCGGGTATGCTTCGGGTTTTGCCGTCCCATTTAATGACCATTTTTTCGTCCTTTACCACTCCAGTTTCCAAGCCTACCAAAGAATTGAAAACTTTGAAAGTCGAGGCAGGAATAAAGCCTTGTTCGCAACGTACGTAATTATGGGTAATGTAAGAATCGTTTTTTTGATCGTACAATAAAAACGAACCTTTTACGCCATGCTCCTCAAAAACCTTGTCCCAATCTTTGCGTTCGGTGATTTTTTCGGAACAGGCAGAAAATATGAAAAGAAAGAGAAATCCGATTAATTTTGCTGTAGAATAGACTTTAGTCTGTTCAAAACGCAGTCTAAAGCCTACGCTACAAAAAAACCGTTTTTGCTTGATTTTATTCATAAAAAGAAATAATAAGAATTTTTTGGACAAAAATAGTAAATAAAAGGCGTAAAGTGTATGTTTGTCAAGGTAATAAAACACCCTAAAACCTTGACCTCACATGGAACGAATTAGCGTTTTTGATATTTTTAAAATTGGTGTAGGACCGAGCAGTTCGCACACCATGGGACCTTGGCGGGCGGCACAACGTTTTCTTGCGGAAATGCAGGAAATTGGCGTTTTTGATGAAATAGAAAAGGTTTCTGTCGAGTTGTATGGTTCGCTTGCCAAAACGGGAGTTGGTCATGGGACTGATATTGCAGTTTTTTTGGGTTTGAATGGTGATGATCCTGTAACTGTTCCTGTTGAGCAAATTACTGCCAAAATAGATTTTATTCGCCAATCCCAAACTATTTTTTTGGGCGGAAAAAAAACAATTCCTTTCGATCCATTGTTTGATCTTCTTTTTTTGAAAAAGGAAACTTTACCTTTTCATGCCAATGGCTTGAAATTTAGGGCTTTTTTAAAAAATGGTTCAGAAAAATCGGCTGTTTTTTATTCCATAGGTGGTGGTTTTGTGGTCAAAGAAAATGAAAATAATACAAAAACAGAGAAGCAACTCCCTTACCCTATTGACCATGCTCATGAACTTTTGGCTTGGTGCGAAAAAACAAAATTACCTATTTCGGGCGTAGTTTTCGAAAATGAAAAAGCATGGCGAAGTGCGCAGCAAATCAATGAGCAATTATTGACGATTTGGGAAGTCATGCAATCTTGTATTTTTCGGGGTTGTCATACAGACGGTTTGCTTCCTGGCGGGCTGAATGTAAGCCGTAGGGCGAAAGCCATGAATGCCAAACTTTTGCAAAACATTGATTATCAGGGTTTTGAAGAATGGAAAATGGCAATTAATAAAAGTTCTCGAAGTTTTCAACAGATTTTGAAATGGGTTAGTGCTTTTGCTTTGGCAGTAAATGAAGAAAATGCGGCGTTTGGGCGTGTGGTAACTGCTCCTACCAACGGGGCGGCGGGCGTAATTCCTGCGGTTTTGATGTACCATATTTGCTTTGCTGACCAGATTTCAGAAAATGAAGTCCAAAAGTTTATGCTTACAGCGGCTGAATTAGGAAGTATTTTTAAGAAAAATTCGACCATTTCGGCGGCAATGGGCGGCTGTCAGGCTGAAATAGGCGTTTCTTCGGCAATGGCGGCAGGCGGACTTACCGAATGTTTGGGCGGATCGCCTGCGCAGGTTTTGATGGCGGCGGAAATTGCGATGGAGCATCATTTGGGACTAACTTGCGATCCTGTGGGCGGTTTGGTGCAGATTCCTTGCATCGAACGCAATACGATGGGCGCCATTAAGGCGATCACTGCCAGCCAAATTGCCCTCGAAAGCAATCCCGCAAATGCTAAAGTTTCACTTGATAGCGTGATCAAAACCATGTGGGAAACGGCACAAGATATGAGTACCAAATACAAAGAAACTGCCGAAGGCGGCTTGGCTCTGTCGGTAGGCTTGGCGGAATGTTAGAAAATACGAATTTTTTTGGCATTTTTTGTGTTTGGAATTTGTAACGTGGGCTTTAGACTTCGATTCAAATTAGAAAATCACACGCTAAAGCGTATGTTACCATAAAAACAACAAAGTTTTCAATACTGTTTTTTTGAAAAACCATGCACGAAAGGCAAATTTTTTACGGATTTTTTAGGCGCTTGGGACTATGGGGCTGCAGCCTGTTGCTTTTGGGCGCACTGAATCCGCTATTTGCTCAACCTGAATGGACGATGAATCGCCATCTTTTTATTTTGGATTCGCTAAAAAACGAATTTCAAGACCTCAATTACTACCTCGAAGTTTTTACCGATTCTACCAATAGTTATCATATTGACGAAATTACAAGCCGCGAAGTAAGCAAGCAGTTTGCTTTGTACTCTCAAATGCCTCGCCTCAACCCAAATTATACACACTGGGGACGCTTAAGCCTGATCAATAACCTAAAAACTGACAAGGAATGGGTACTTTTTTTGGGAATTGCCAATTTTGCAGAAGGTTATTTTCCTAAAAATCCGCATTCGGGCTACGGAACAGATTGGTACATTCAAAAAAGCGGGCGTTTGGTAAAAGCGGACGAGAAAGCGATCAATATGGGGCGTGATTGTGCGATTCCTTTGATTATGGGTCATCTGAAAAAACCGATTACGATGTATTTCAAGATGAGAAGCATCGATAACCGTCCGCCAGATTTCAGGCTCATGCTCCAAACGCGCAAGAAATGGGACGAAAATTTCCTTAAACGCAATCTTTTTCAAGGTTTTTTTCAGGGCTTAATGTGGATTTTGATCATCTATCACCTTGCCAGTTTTTTTCTCATTCGCGACATTTCATATTTGCAATATGCGTTTTATATGCTTGGGGCTTCTATTTATTACCTCTCGGTGCATGGTTTCCTTACCGAAACGATCCTGCGGAACTACCCGACTTTGAACGAATATACTTGGATTGCCAGCGTCTATACCATCAGCCCTTTATATTTCTTGTTCATTCGGAGTTTTTTCCATTTGCGGACTTTTATGCCCGTTTGGGACAAAATTATTACCGTTTGGATAGTTTTTAAGTTTTTGGTTGTCGGAGTTTTTCTCATGATCGTGTTTTTTACTTTCAATATTGGTACGCCTAACCGCACCGCCGCCGCCCTGACCATTCTCGATCCTTTGGTAACTTTCGCTTTTGTGATTGCTCTGATCCGCAAAGGTAATCAAAACGCAACTTTTGTCATTATGGGGGCTTTAGCGCTCAATATTCTTATGATGATCAATTATGCCTACATTGTTCTCTATCATAGCGGCAAAAACGACACAAGTTTGATCCAAATTGGGGTTTCTTTGGAGGTCTTGTTCTTTGCGATTGGCTTGGCAGATAGGGAAAAGCGCAAGGAAAAAGAACGGCAGGCGATCCAAATGCAGTTTATTGAGCAGTTACAAGAGAATGAAGTGCTAAAAACACAGGCAAATCAGGCATTGGAACAGAAAGTCAGGGAAAGAACCTTAGAAATAGTTGAAAAAAATAGAACTTTGGAACATCAAAAAGAGGAAATTCTATCTTCGAATGAGCTTTTGACTGTTCAACGCAATGAATTAATGATTCAGAAACAAGAAGTTGAGCGTCAAAAATCCGAAATTATGGGTCAGCATGATTTAATTGAGGAAAAAAATAAGATTTTAAAAAATCAACATGATAAAATGCTGGATAGTATCAGGTACGCCCTCACGATCCAACAAGCTATTTTGCCCAATGATCGGGTTTTAGCGGAATATTTTACCCAATTTTTTGTTATTTATCGTCCAAAAGATATTGTAGCTGGGGATTTTTATTGGATTACGAAAACCGAAAAATATATGTATGCCGCCGTAGTCGATTGTACTGGGCATGGCGTACCAGGGGCATTTATGTCCTTGATTGCCGAAACCTTGCTGAACGAAATTGTAAGTGTGGAAGGAATCAGCGAAACCTCTGCTATTTTAGAAACTTTGCAAGTCAAAATAGTAAAAGTATTAAACCAAGCCGAAAAAGCCAATCAAGACGGCATGGACATTTGCCTCTGCCGTTTGGAACACTTAGAATTGGGAATAAAACTAAGTTTTACAGGAGCAAAACGACCATTGTACTACGTATTGCCAGATTCTACGGAAGTTCAGATCGCAAAAGGTGATGTCAAATCTTTGGGCGGAATCCGCAAACTCGAAAAACGATTCACCCAAACCGAAATAAGCCTTTTGCCCAAAAGCGTACTTTATTTGACTTCGGACGGAATTATTGATCAAAATTCGCCCTCGAACGAAAAATTTGGGACAGCCAAACTCAAGCAAGTGTTGGAAACCGTAAAAGGCTTGGATTTGGAACAGCAAAGAATTGTGATTGAGAAAAAGATCGAAAAACACCAATTAGATGCCGAACAGCGCGATGACATTACACTTTTGGGCTTGATGGTATAAGTTTCCCTTGCGAAATAGTTTTATACTTAAAACACTACTTAGCCTTTTTTCAAAAATTTTCACCTATGAAAATATTACACACCGCCGACTGGCATCTGGGACAATCTTTTTTGAACCGAAATCGGGAGGAAGAGCACGAAATAGTGTTGAATGAAATCATCGAAATTATTAAAAAAGAAGAAATCGATATTTTGATTTTGGCAGGTGATGTGTTCGATACGGGCAGTCCTTCGGTGGCTTCGCAACGTTTGTATTACGATTTTTGGAAAAAACTCCGAAACACCGCTTGTACCCATGCCGTGGTGGTGGGCGGAAATCACGACTCGCCAAGTGTGCTAAATGCTCCCAGAGAAATATTACAATTACTTGATATTCAGGTAGTTGGTGCGGCAGAACGTTTGCCTAATGGCGAAATTGATTTCGAAAAAGAAGTTTTGTTTTTGAAAGATTCGAAGGGCGAAGTTCAGGCTGTAGTTTGTGCTGTTCCGTATTTGCGGGATCGGGATTTGAAAAGTTCGGGAGTTGCCGAAACGACTGCCCAAAGACAAGAGGCAATCATACGAGGAATCAAAAATCATTATACCCAAATTGCTGAAATTGCCCAAAAATACGCCCATTTGGAAATTCCAATTTTAGCAACAGGACATCTTTTTGCGGCTGGTTTGGATATCGAGCAAGCAGATGGTAGGCAAGAGGCTGAATTGGATATTATGGGCAATTTGGGAAAAGTGGGTAGCGATTGTTTCGCCGAAATTTTTAGTTATGTGGCTTTGGGACACATTCACAAACCCCAAACCGTGGGCAAACAAAGCCGTATTCGATATTCAGGTTCGCCTATGCCCTTGAGTTTTAGCGAACGGAAGGATCGAAAAATTGTCTTGATTTTGGACTACGAAAAAGGAATTTTAAAAAATATTACAGAAAAAAATATTGAAGTTCCTCGCAAACTTAAACGCTGGTTGGGGACTTTGGAGGAGATTTGCTTGGATTTGGAAAACTATGACGATAGTGCGGATTTTTTGCCTTGCTGGGCAGAAATCATTATCAAAACGGATCAAACCATTTTCGATCTGGATTCGAAACTCAAAACCGCCATTGGCAAGAAGAAAATAGAGATTTTGAAGCTCATAACGGAGCAAAAAAACAAGGTTCAAACGCTAAATATGCCCGAAATAGATTTGGAATACTTGAATCCCGAAGATGTTTTTAAACAAAAAATGGGTGAAGTAGCTCCTGACCAGCAAGCTGAACTTTTGCAGACTTTTCAAGAACTTTATACTCTTTGGAATGAGGAAAAAGAGTAGGTTTTTATACTCAATCAAAATTGTTTTTATAAGGCGAACATTCTTGTTCGCCAAAGAAACGAACAAGAATATTCGTTATACCCAGACGGCAAAAATTTCTTTTCCTTCGAAATCGATTTGATCTTCTTTCCAAATGGTTTCTCGGCGCAGGTCAAAAATCACCAAATAGCCTATATTTATGTTTTGCCTTTCCAAGTAATTGCCTAATTGGGCTAAACCTCTTTCGTGGTAGTCTTGTCCTCGCCAGATTTTTAGTTCGACAATATATTTGAATTTTCCGTAGGTAATGACGACATCAAGGCGTTTTTCGTCCGAAATTTCAACTTCTCTGAAATCGTAACCTTTTCCATTCAAAATAGGTCTTAAGAAAGCCAAAAAAATCAAACGCCATTGTTTTTCCCAAAAATGTTGGTCTTTTGTAGCAAAATTTTCTTTCATATAAGCCTGAAATCTTTGCAAAACTCGTTTGAAATTCAGGCTTTGATTAGGCAAAAGAAATTGGTTTTCGCTATCATAAAAATCATTTTCTTGATTTACTTCTATGTTGGAAATCAAATAGTTATAAATTCTTTGTGCATAAATTTGGTTGTGAATTTTGAGTTTTCCATTTTGTTTAAAAACTCCATATACCACCCCTTTTCTGATTGTCGCATTATCCATATTGAACATAAAACTTTGCCCATTGATCAGTATGGCAAAAACCAAATCGTATAAATCCTGATGGTTTTCCAAGTTTTTGATCAGGCTTTCAAAATTCGTATTGACCTCGTTTTGAATCGTTTGCAGTGCTTTTTCCAAATCTGCTAATTCCCATGTTGTTTGGTCTTCTTTTTGGGGCAACATTTTTTCTGTTATAATTTGGCAAAGCCGAGAAACCAAAAAAGGATAGCCCGAAGTATATTCGTAGAGTTTGTTTGAAATTGCCTCAATATCCATTTGCACTTTTTCCGCTTCGCTATATTGCTGCAACATAGGGGCAATTTCTTTTGCCGAAAACTCCATATTCGCCTCAAAATCAATGGCAATATTCCAAGGGCTGTTAAATTGGGCTTCTTCGGGATTTCGAATTTTGAATTTCAAGGATTTGACATCATGCACACCTACCAAAACCACGCTGTGAAAAGTGTAATCTTGTGGCGTTTCCCTTGCCAAATATTTGGTTCGCAACATACCCAGAAAACTCAAAAAAGGCATATAATTACTGCTCGCATCAACTTCATCAATCAGCAAAACCAATTTTTTTGGCGAAAAATGAACCAATTTGGTAATAAGTTTGGAAAGATTATCAAGATCAATCTCATATTCTTTTCTGAAATTTTGGATTAGTTCGCAGGCTTCTTTTGAATGATATTCTAAATAATCCGCAATTTTATTAGCAAACATTTCGGCAAAAATCTGATCAGAATCGTACCATTTACTATCAATGCCCTGAAAATTCAGGCGAATGGGCATATATTCTTCAGAACGAAACAGCTTCTCCTCAATGGCAAAAAGCGTAGTAGTTTTTCCGTATTGTCGGGGACGGTTGATGGCAAAATATTGTCCTTCTTCTACCAATTCATAGACTTTGGCTATTTTGGCAGAATTATCCATCATGTAGTGCTTTTCAGCATAACAATTACCTGTAATATTAAATTTTTTTTTCATTTTCTAATTAATATTTAGGGATTACTGATTATCCATAATACAAATAGTCCTAAGAAAAAACTTGATCCGCAAAGGCGCTAAAGTCTATTTTTGAAAACGTTTATAAGGTTTCAAACCTTATAAACGTTATTTTCTGTATTTAATGCCATTTTTTCAAATCCTGCAAAATATCATGCCCCATTTTGTCGCGTTTGGTAAGCAAGTATTTTTCGTTGTGTGGATTTGCCGCAATTTCGATAGGAATATTTTCCACAATTTCAATTCCGTAACCCATCAAAGCCGCCCGTTTTTTGGGATTATTCGAAATCAATTTGAGTTGGGTAATGCACAAATCCCGCAAAATTTGAGCGCCAACGCCATAATCACGCGAGTCCATCTGGAATCCTAATTGCAAATTTGCCTCAACCGTATCAAAACCTTCTTCTTGCAAACGGTACGCCTTTAATTTGTTCACCAAACCAATTCCACGCCCTTCTTGGTTCATATAGAGTAAAACGCCTTTTCCTTCTTTTTCGATCATCTGCATAGCCGCCTGGAGCTGTCCGCCGCAGTCGCAACGGCAAGAACCAAAAATATCACCCGTTACGCAGGAAGAATGGACACGCACCAAAACAGGTTCGTCCTCCGCCCATGAGCCTTTGGTGAGTGCTAAATGTGTTTTGTCATCATAAGTATAGGCAACTAATTGAAAATCACCGTATTCGGTAGGCATATTAACAGAAACTTCTTTGCGGATCAAGGTTTCGGTACGCAAACGATAGGCAATCAGGTCTTTGATCGTTACGAATTTGAGGTTAAATTTTTTGGCAACTTCTCGCAAATCTGCTTGGCGCGCCATACTTCCGTCCTCGTTCATGATCTCGACCAGAACGCCCGCAGGAGCTAAACCCGCCAATCGGGCAAAATCTATAGTGGCTTCGGTGTGTCCTGTGCGGCGCAGTACGCCATCACGCTTTGCCCGCAAGGGAAAAATATGCCCTGGTCGAGCCAAATCGCTGGGTTTTGTGTTCGAATCGACCAAAGCCTTGATGGTTTTGGCGCGGTCGGAAGCGGAAATGCCTGTGGTACAACCATGCCCAATCAAATCGACAGAAATGGTAAAAGCAGTTTCGTGCAGGGAGGTATTGCGCCCGACCATCATGTCGAGTTCGAGTTCCGCACAGCGGTCTTCGGTCAGGGCAGCACAAATCAGCCCTCGCCCTTCTTTTGCCATAAAATTGACAATTTCGGGAGTTATTTTTTCGGCAGCGCAAATAAAATCACCTTCATTTTCGCGGTCTTCGTCATCAGAAACAATAATTACTTCGCCTCGCCGAATAGCTTCGAGCGCTTCTTCAATCGTATTAAATGGGGACATATTGGGATTTTAGGAATAGTAATATTAAACCTAACAAAATTAGGAAATAAAGGATTTGAAATTGGCATTTTTTTCAAGAAAATTGCTCATTTGCCATGTTTTGATTTATGAAAATTGATTTATAAAAACCAAATCCCTTTTTGGCTATACTGAAACTAAATTGGTACTTGGTCGTAAAACGAAGTTCTTGTTCGTTTCTGGGCGAACAAGAATGTTCGCCGTACAAAAGCATTCGTTGGTTGAGTATAAGTCCCAGTTATTCAAGACTTATTTTTACCAATTTTTTTTCAATCACCTTGCTTTTTTGTAGTTTTGAACAAAATTTGCTAAATATGTCCATTTTTGCTGACAAATTAATCCTTTGGTACAGGGCGAATCAGCGTACTTTGCCATGGCGGGACAACCCAAATCCGTATTTTATTTGGCTTTCCGAAATTATTTTACAACAAACGCGCGTGGTGCAAGGACTTCCCTATTATTTGCGTTTTGTGGAGCAGTTTCCTACAGTTCAGGATTTGGCGAAAGCCGAAGAAAGCGAAGTTTTGCGTTTGTGGCAGGGTTTGGGCTATTATTCGAGAGCAAGAAACTTGCACACGACCGCAAAAATGGTCTGTGAAAAACACAAAGGCATTTTTCCTACCCAATATTCGGAATTATTAAAACTCAAAGGCATTGGGACTTATACGGCGGCGGCAATCGCTTCCTTTTCGACTGGCGAACGAGTGGCGGTGCTTGACGGAAATGTTTTTAGGGTTTTAGCCCGAAATTTTGGTATTTTTGAGGACATTGGAAGCGGAAAAGCCAAGAAAATATTCACCCAAACGGCTCAAGAACTTTTGCCCGAAGGCAATTCAGCCGAATACAATCAGGCAGTTATGGAATTTGGGGCTTTGCATTGCAAACCTGTCAATCCTGATTGCCCAAACTGTATTTTTCAGGTTTCGTGTTATGCTTTTGCTCATAAAAAACAGCAAGAATTACCTGTAAAAATCAAAAAAACAAAAATTCGAATCAGACAGTTTGATTATTTGGTTTGGGAACATGAGGACAAAGTTTTGATGAAAATTCGCAAAGAGAAAGATATTTGGCAAGGGCTTTATGATTTTGATTTGGTAGAAAATATGGATTTTTTTGAAACAGATTTTGGAAAAAAAATGGAAATCAAATCAGTTTCTCCTATTTTTGCCCACATACTTACGCACCAAAAATTAAATGTGCGATTTGTGCGTTTGGAAATCAAAGAAAAAGCCGTTTTTGAACAAATAAAGGCAGAAAAAGGTTTGCAAGTTTTTCAGAGAACTGAAATTGAGGCTTTGCCAAAACCAATTTTGATTGCCAATTATTTGGCAAATCATTTTTTTTAGCTAAATTGACGGCTTATTGGAAGAGTAAACAAAAACAGCAAATATATGATCAATAAAGTGATTTTGGTAGGGCGTTTGGGTAAAGACCCGATCCTCCGCAATACAGCAAATGGTGTGCCTGTGGCAACTTTTTCGGTGGCAACTTCGGAAAGTTATAAAGATGACAAAGGTGATTGGCAGGACAAAACCGAATGGCACAACATCGTGGCATGGCGTGAAAAGGCTGAAGTAGCCATGAAATATTTTAAAAAAGGTTCTCTGGTGTATGTAGAAGGCAAAATGACTACCCGAACCTACGAACAAGAAGGGCAAACTAAGTATATTACTGAAATTGTAGCTTACGCAATTCGCGGTTTGGAAAAGCGCGAATCGTCCGTACCACCTCCAAGCGATAACGATATGCCTAACAGCGGTGGGCATAACCGTACTAATAATTCTCAAAATATGAGTAGCGAAACTGGCGTTCCTGAACCCATTGCAGGCGAAGTTGACGACTTACCTTTTTAAGGTTTGATATGGTTTTTCCTAAATACTAAGCACTTGGACACGACAAGCCCGATATTTCTCTACTTTGTTTTATTGGAATTAGACACAGCAACTTTGGCGGCTTATGCCTCCCAAGTTGTTGTGATTATTTTTTTATTGATAGGTTCTGCCCTTATGTCGGGTTCAGAAGTTTCTTTCTTTTCGCTTAGTCCTCAACAAATTGCATTTTGCAAAGAAGATAACAGTAGCTTGGCGGCAAAAAAACTAATTTCTCTGCTTAATCGCCCCCGAAATCTTTTGGCTACTATCCTGATACTCAATAATTTAATCAATGTGAGTATCTCAACCTTAGCAACCTACATGATGCTCGACATCATAGGGCATGATGCGGAGCAAGGTTTGGCAATTACGATTCTTTCTTTTTTGACTACGACTGTCATAGTTCTTTTTGGGGAAGTAACTCCCAAAATCTATGCAAATCAGCGCGGTTTGCA
>JAAFHK010000091.1 GCA_013297565.1 Cytophagales bacterium | reverse complement strand
ACTAAATCCGCCCGAACCCCTGCTTTTTCGTAATCGGCAACAGTCGCATTTTGAGCCACTTTTTCGGGACGCATTTGTGGGAAAAACAGCACATCTTGGATCGAGGCGGAATTGGTCATGATCATACTCAAACGGTCGATCCCAATCCCGATGCCTGCGGTCGGCGGCATTCCGTATTCCAAAGAAAGCAAAAAATCCTCGTCTAAGGTCATGGCTTCGGGATCGCCTCTGCGACCGAGTTCCAACTGTTCCTCGAAACGTTGGCGTTGATCGATAGGATCATTTAATTCCGAATACGCATTACAAATTTCTTTGCCGTTGCAAATTGCCTCGAAACGTTCGACCAAACCCGCTTTGCTACGGTGTTTTTTGGTCAAAGGCGACATTTCGACAGGATAATCGGTGATAAAAGTCGGTTGTATCAAAAACGGTTCGCATTTCGCCCCAAAAATTTCATCGATCAGTTTGGCGCTTCCCATGCTATCGTCCGTTTTAATGCCCTGATTTTCAGCTGTTTGCCGAAGTTGTGCTTCGTCCATTTGGCTAATATCCACACCCGTAAATTCTTGGATCGCCTCGAACATCGTGTAACGTTTCCAAGGGCGTTTGAAGTTGATTTTATGTTCGCCTACCTGTACTTCGGTTGTGCCATGCAAAGCCAAAGCCACTCTTTCGAGCATTTCTTCGGTCGTGTCCATCATCCATTCGTAGTCTTTGTAGGCTACGTAAAATTCGAGCATCGTAAATTCGGGATTGTGGAAACGGCTCATGCCCTCGTTGCGGAAATCTTTGGCAAATTCATACACGCCATCGAAACCACCTACGATTAAACGCTTCAAATACAGTTCGTTAGCAATCCGCAAATACAAAGGCATATCGAGGGCGTTGTGATGGGTTTTGAACGGACGCGCCGAAGCCCCGCCGTAAAGCGGTTGCAAAATAGGCGTTTCCACTTCCAAAAGCCCGATTTCGTTCAAATATTCTCGAACCGTATTCATCAGTTTTGCCCTCTTGACAAAAGTTTCTTTGACCTGCGGATTCACAATCAAATCCACGTACCGTTGGCGATAACGCTGTTCGGGATCGGTAAAAGCATCGTAGGTTTTTTTGTTGCCTTGTTCGTCCTCGACTTCTTTGACAATCGGCAAAGGGTGCAAGGATTTGGTCAAAAGTTTAAATTCGGTTACATGAACCGAAATTTCGCCTGTTTGCGTGCGGAAAACGTAACCTTTTGCGCCAATAATATCACCAATATCGAGCAGTTTTTTGAAAACCGTATTATACAAAGTCTTGTCTTCGGTTGGGCAAATATCATCGCGGCGGAAATAGAGTTGCACCCGCCCTGTAGCGTCCTGCATTTCGGCAAAAGAAGCCGAACCCATAATCCGAAAACTCATGAGCCGCCCTGCTACGCTTACGATCTTGGATTTATCAGTATTGCCATCAAAAGAGGTATTAATTTCGTTTGCCGTAGCCGTAACCACAAATTGTTCGGCGGGATACGGATCGATGCCGAGTTGCATCAGTTCTTCACGCTTTTGCCTACGCAAAAGTTCCTGTTCGCTTAAGTGTTGCATATAGGATTAAATTTGAAAATGCGAAGTTGATTAAACAATTAGATAAGTTGCCCCATTGTTTATCAACTTACTAAATTGTTGTATTTTAGGTTTTAATTCGACTTTATCTAAACATTCGGCATTGGTAGTAGCATTTTTTGACCAATTATAACTACCTGATTTGGCAAACTCATCATCAATGATGTAAAATTTGCAGTGCATAAAATTGCCTTCTTCAGTTGTTTCACTTCCCCACGTTCTGATTTTTGCACCTTGTCTAATAAGTTCTCGAAACTTATTAAGTACATACTCTTTACGATTATCACGGTGAGCCGACAAAACAATTTCAACAACTAAAGAAGGGTCATTTTGCTTCGTTTTCAACAAAATATCTAACAAATCATGATCGGTAAGCCAAGAAACCGCTATTTTAATACTTTTTTTGGCTTTCAGAAGATCATGACTAATTTCCGCTTTGATAGTCATTTTTGATTTTTTCGTGAATGTCGAATAATTGCTGTTTTTTATCTTTCTCTTGCATAATTTCCCCTTTGTCATCTTTGGCTCGTTGATGCAAGAAATAACGTACTTTACTATCCAAATCTTGATTATCTGTTATCACTTGTCGAACCTTTGAAAAAATAGTCCTGAAATAATTAGTAAGACATATTTTGACATAAGAATTTACTTTTTCTGTTATTTTGTCAAGATAAACATACATTTTTTGTTTCAAAATCTCTTGTACATAGTCAAAAGAATTTTGATAATCTTCATCAGTTACACTAATATCTAACGTTTTTGCAATTTCTTCAAATGTTTCATCATTTGTTTCACTATCTAATATCCATTGAATTAAGGATTTAGCTACAGGTTTTTTATCCAATGTAATTGTTACTTCTTCTTCAAATTTTTCTTTAGCTTGGACAGTTAAAAACGAACGCCAATTATTATCATCATTGCGGACTAATAAGGGTAGTAAATTATCAAAAACAGTATAGTATTTCATCAAAAGAATATCGCAAATCCCCTGAAAACGACCTTGTAAACTAAAAGTAGTATCTATTTCTTTGAATTTATCAATGAAAAAATGATCTAAATCGTCATTGTTTCCTAACAAAGTAAAAGAGGTTTTGAGATTTCTTAATCCACCTTCTTGTAAAGAATACTCAAATTCTTCCCGAATATAATGGTTTAGTGGAACACTGTTTCCTAATTCTCTGATCATGGTTTCAGGATTAGGTTCATGAATGTCGTCAGGCAGATTGATTTTATTATTTTCAGATTTAGCCGATTCTTCCATGCTATTATCTATTCTATTTTTTAGTTTTTGGATTGTATCTTCATCAAAAAAATTCAAATTTTGAATTTGATCGTTTATTTTCTTGCTCAAAGCATTAATATTGTTCTGTAATGAACTTTTCCAATCGTGAAGTTTGGAATCAACTAAAGCAATTTCTAACAATCCTTCACTTTCATTTTTTAATGCAATATAACGTTCTACGTAAGGATTAAGAAATTCCATGAGTTTTCTTTTTAATGTTTGATACTCGTTTTCATTGGTATCAAATAATTCTTTTTCGAACGCACTTTCAATATATTCGGCTAAATTACTACGTAATTCATCTACTTGATCTATTAAAAATTCTTGTGCAGGACTTGATTTAGTACCTAATTTTTGATCTTTGTATAACTTCGCAGAAGCAGTAAATACACGATCATTTTGAGTATTAATACCCAATTTTGAATTGTTTTTTACAAAGGCTTTTTTAGTATCTTCTACTTTTTCGACCGCAATTAGATCACATCTATTAATTACCCAAAATGCTTTTGATAGATGGGTTGAATGTTTAGATAGTTCTTTCAAATATTCATTTGTTTTATCTGAGTCTATTTTTTCAGGCGCACTCAACACCACATAAGCGTGGGTTTTGCCTTCCTCAATCGTTAGTTTATGTGTCGTTTGATAGTGTCTTGGATTGTGCGCATCTACCCCAGGTAAATCCAATAAAACAATATCTTCTCTATTAGCAAATAAAGAATTTTTAAGATAAATATCTGCACGCTTAATAATGATAGCATTTTCATTATTTTCTACATAATCTTTTACAGATTCTATATCTACTTCTTCTGTATCCCCTATTTTTTCATTCCATTTTTCTATTAAGCGTTTCAAATTATCAAAATGCTTTTGTTCATTAGGATATTCAGTTTTCCAATTAGCAATGTTTTCTAATACCTCTTCGATTGTTTGTTCTAAAAGCTCATCTTGATCCATTTCTGTTTTATCAGCAATAATTTCCAAGTAAAAATTTTTCAATTTTTCTCTTTCATCGCTTGTAAGATAAACAATTTCAGCCTTTTCAGTAGAAGAACTTGAAACTGCATGAACGTAAGTAGGGAAGGCAGTGGTTGCTTCCTCAAGTTTTTCAGGAAGTAAATCACGGTTTAGTAAGGCGTTGATAAAAGTAGATTTTCCTGTAGAGTACGAACCTACAAAAGCTATATAATATTTGGTAGCTTGAAATGAGTTAAGAATATGCTTTTTCTTTTCAAAAAAGTTAGTAACTTTTTTATAAGTAGGGCTATCTTTTTTGTCTTTTTTATCCAAAATATCATTAATTTGGTCGAGAGAACTATACAAATTATCAAATTTGCTTTTTAATTCGGCTTTTTGTTCGGCAGTAATCATAATTGAAACAAGGTTTAAGAGAGTGAGTAAATGATTTTTGGGCTAATTACATAAAAAAGTTTAAAACCTCAAAATGCGTGTTTTGAGGGTGCAAAGAAAAAGGAAAAAAAACTATTTTTTCCCTTCAAAGAGAGGTTTAAGTTTCAAAAGGGTGTAGCGTATCGAATCAATATTGGCATGAACATTTCTTTCCAAAACCTCATGATCAGGTAACTGTTTTCCGTAATAAAAACTTGTTTTGAAACGAATTTGGTTGTTATGGTGGTCAAATTCAAAATTACCCAATAATAAATTATAGTTTAATTGGTGCAATAACCTGAAAGTTTTGTTTCTGTTAGCCGTAGGAATCGTTTGTGGCAAAATTGAATAAAATAATACAACTTTTTCTTTCTCATCAACATCAAAAATACATTGGATAAGTTGCTGATCTTTCAATTCTATCTGAAAAAACAATATATTTTCGTTATCTACCTTCGAAAAAGTCCATTTTTTTTCTCGTAGCCAATTCATGATTTTATCCAACATATTCGATTTGTAATTTAGGTACAACTTGACTTTTATGGTTATTGGTTAAAGTGGACTGATCAAATAAATGACTTGCCATTTCCCTATCAAAATTTAGGGCATAATTTTTTTGATGGTGCAAACGATAGGTTTTTACTAAATTAGAGGCATAGTGGAAAGCTTCAGACCGTTTTAAAAAGTCATATTTTTTCCATTGTTCTAAAACCGTAGCTAACTCATTGATGAGCTGATGTTTTTCTGCAAACTGCACCGTTTCAAGATAGGGATTTTCTATATTTTTACCCAAAGTTTCCCCTAATTCTTGTACGTAGCTTTGTTTATGACGAGTATATTGTTTTGTCATAAACCTATCAATCGTTTCGTCTGTTTGGTACAAAACGAGCAAACTATCAATATCGATAATTCGATTAATAGTGAGTAACAGCCTTTCCCACACTCTATTGACGTTTTTCATACGGAAAATTAATTTTTATAAAACACTTTCGAAATTGTAAATTATTGTGTTTGTTCGGTCTTGTATTGCCAAATTGCTTTGCCCACTCGAAGAAACCCGCTTTAGTATGACTTTCGTATTGCTGATGTTCGGGTGGATACAAGGCAATGTAATAGGCATCTATATTTTTATGCTTTTGGTCTATTTGTTCAATCTCTTTTTCATAATGTTCCAATAATTCGCCTTCAACAAAAGAAACGACATCAATATCTTTTGGGTTTTCTTTTTGAGTAATAAAACTTCCGTCAAGATACTGAAAAAAATTGGTTTGTAAAAGTTCTCGAATTTCTGCTAAATAATTTTGATATTCTTCCCATAGGTGGTTTCTTTGCTCATTGAAAGGTAATTTTTCTAATAATAAGGGCAATTCTTCAAACGATAATTCGATATATTTGGGTGGATAAACTAAAAATCCTCGTACTTTATCAAACGTAAAATCCATAGCTTATTTTTGTAAAAAATGTTTTTCAATGCAAAGAAAAGCAATTTTTTTATTTTCTCAAAATTTTACCCTACCCTGAAAAACAGCCTTTATTTTTGTCAAATGTTTGGATAATTGGTTTTCTGAAAGTTCGGCGAAACGTTGATAGTTGAAATCAAATTGTTCCGCAAAATCTTTTTTAGCTTTTTCGAGAGTTTCGCCTACAGTAAAAATTTGATCTTCAAGCCTCATTTTCTTGTTTTTCGTCTAATTCGATTTGGATTTCATGGTTTCTGCTTTTTTTGACAAAAATACAATTTTTTAATGAGTATGTTTTGAGGGTGCAAAGATAAGAAAAATTCCTAAAAATTCAGACTTAAACAAGCCACGCTATTCCATAATTTTTGCCCACAGCGTTTGTAGTTCGGCTTGGCTCATGTTTTGCAATCGTTTGTCATTTTCGGTCTGTACGTCTTTTTTTAGGCTTTGTCCCAAACTTTCTACCGAATTTACCCGCAAGATATGCACCATAGGATAAGGAGCCATGACGGTTAGGTTTTTGGGCGAGTCAGCAGGCACACCCACCAAATGGGCAAAGGGGTGAAACGATACGATTTGGTATTTTTTTTCCCAATTATTCAAAATAATGGTTTCCTCGCAAAACTGAAAATAGGGTTGAAAATGCTCGCTTATATTGCCAAGAGCAGGCAAAATCATCAAAGTAGTTTCTATTTTTGGGTTTTCGTCCATCATTTCTAACTCGCCCGCAAAGAGTTCCAAAAATCCGCGCATAGTTTCGGCATCGGCTACGGTCAGGCGCACCTCGCCTTTTTGGTAAGGCGTTTTGGCAAAAGGGCAAAGATTTAGCCCAATAATTGCCGTTTCTAACCATTTGCGGCTGGTTTCTACCACCTCTACTATTTTTTCTTCGGAAAGCATTTTTTATGGGTTTGGGTGCGAATTATCAATAATGGATCAAAGTACAGAAAAGAAATTGAACATAAAAGCTAATTCTTTGTAAGAATCGAGGCTAAAATTATTAAAAATTATTATTTTTGTTACCTATCTTAAACTAATTTTTTTGTTACAATATGAAAAAGCTACAGAGCCTTTTATGCTTAGTGTTTTGTGCAGGACTCAGCATGGTTTTATTCCAAAATTGTTCGTCCTCCAAAAATTTGCTTTCCGAACAAGATAAAAAAACGTACCAGACAAAAACGCAAGAGCAAATTGCCGAAATTAATAAATTGGACGGTGAAGTTGAGCAGTTTAAAAATGAGGTCAAGACAAAACTAAAAGATGATCCTAAAAATCCTTTAGTTTTGGGATCGGACAGCCTGATTCGCGAGGTCGAAAAAAGCAATGAGCAAAACCTCAAGGAAATTAAAACTTACCAACCTGCCGAAAAAACAGAAGCAGATCGTTTTATCAAACAAAAAGCCTTAGCCACGAAACGAAATTTAGCCATGTTGATGGTTTTGCGAAGTATGATTTCGGTCGATTCGAAAATTGTTCAAGCCGAAAAGTCTTTTCCTTCGGGAAGTTATGAACTTACGCAGGAAGGGCGGGACAGCATCGACATTACGATCAAAAAAGTGGAAAAAATAGCTCAAGATTATTTGCAAATCCAATCCGAAAACCGAAAATTGGCAGCAACGATCCTAAGCGAAGACACAAGCAAAATTGGCTTAGAAATTCGGAAGTTGAAAAGCGAAATTGGGACACTAAAAAACGAAAAAAATGAAAAAAAACAAAAAGAATTAGCAAATAAAGAGCGCGAATTGCGCCAAAAAGAATTTTTGTGGAAAGAAAAAAATAACGAAATGAACAAAAAACCTGACATCAAATTTAGAGTTTCGGCAATAGGGTACAGTGATAATCAGGACTTTAGCAAAAAAACCTTAGAAGAAATCCTAAAAGCTACCCATGCCCAGCTTCCTTTCCCCAATGCAAGCAAGGAAAACGAAAAGGTATCCAATCGGAAATTTGTCTAAGTCAAAAGTTTCGCATACGCCAAGCACACCAAAATATCTTCGTGTTTCACAGTCCAGCGCATACCTCGCACACAAGGCTTGCCATGATACACCACAGGATCAATCGTAATTCTATTTAATAGTTTGGTATTCATTTTCGTTGATAATAAGGGTTTTTAGGGTACAAAAAAAGGAATTTTCGTTGGGAAAATACGGGAAATGATCAATTATCCTCTATCATTTCATAAAATCGTTTGCAAAATTTGCCCAAAAGCTATCATTTTAAGACAAGTAAGTATCTCCCTCTACGAAATATATAGGAATTATTGCACCAAAGGAATTAGCCCAAAAGCAAGGAAAATTTTACCATTCATAAGGCAGTTTTTCGGCTTGCAAAAATCATTTCAAATTTTTTTGATTATTTGCCCAAAAATTATTGCATTTTATGTTTGGAGTCCTTACCTTTGCACTCTTAAAAAAATTTAAAGCAACAGCATCATGGCAAAAGTGTGTCAAATAACAGGCAAAAGAGCAGTAGTTGGCAATAATGTTTCGCACGCAAACAACAAAACCAAAAGACTTTTTTGTCCTAATCTTCAAAAACAGCGTTTTTTTATTCCTGAAATTGGTGAGTGGATCACACTAAAAGTTTCGGCTTCGGCGATCAAAAACATCAACCGCAAAGGAATTACGGCTGTTTTGCGCGAACAAGGTATGCGCATTGATAACCTTAAAAAATAATTTGGGTGGTTTTAAACCTTTATCTTTCGTAAAAGATGGCAAAAAAAAGCAAAGGTAACAGAATCCAAGTGATCTTGGAATGTACCGAACACAAAAATTCAGGCATGGCAGGGATGTCGCGCTATATTACGACCAAAAATCGCCGTAATACTCCTGAAAGATTGGAACTTAAAAAGTACAATCCAGTCTTGAAAAAATACACAGTTCATAAGGAAATTAAATAATTTACCAACATGGCAAAGAAAGTAGTTGCGACCCTTAAAGGCTCAAAAGATGAGCGCAAATTCGCCAAAGTGATCAAAGCGGTAAGGTCTGAGAAAACAGGTGCTTATACTTTTAAAGAGGAAATCGTTCCTGAAGAGAAAGTAAAAGAAATACTGAATACAAAGTAAGCCCATGATCGGAGTGGATTTTTGAAACCCAAAAACTTAGGCAGTTTTTGGGTTTTTTGATTTTTACAAACTCCTCAAAATATAATCCGCCATCATTTGGTACAAATGTTCCTGTGTATTTCCGCCCCTGATTCGATGGTTTCGGTTTGGATAATAAAACGATTCGAACTGTTTGCCTGCTCTGATCAAGGCATTTTGGAGCATAACCGCATTCTGAAAATGCACATTGTCGTCCCCTGTACCATGAATCAAGAAATATTTACCTTTCAGTTTTTCGACATGATTGATGGGCGAAAACTGGTCATAACCTTCAGCGTTGTCCTGCGGGCGTTGCAAAAAGCGTTCGGTATAAACGGTGTCATAAAAACGCCAAGTGCTTACAGGAGCCACCGCAATAGCGGCTTTGAAAGTTTCGTTACCCAGTAGAATACACAAAGAAGACATATAACCGCCGTAACTCCAGCCCCAGATTCCAATTCGGTTTTTATCCACAAAAGACTGATTACCAATATATTGTGCCGCTTCGATCTGGTCTTGAGTTTCGTATTTGCCCAACACTTTATACGTTGATTTTTTGAATTTTGCGCCTTGCGCGCCCGTTCCCCTGTTATCCACACAAACCACGATATAGTCTTTTTGGGTCAATAATTGGTGGAAATAAAAATGGCTTCCGCCCCACATATCGACCACGTTCTGGGACGAGGGACCTCCATAGACATACATCAAAACTGGGTATTTTTTCGAGGCATCAAAATTGGCAGGTTTTAGCATAAAAGCCTGTAAATCAAGGTTATCCGAAGTTTTGATCGTGAAAAATTCTTTTTTTGCCAAGCCAAACTCCTTTGTCGTTTCGACCAATTTCTTGTTATCTTCCAATGTTTTGACCAATTTAAAACCTTTGGTTTCGAACAAATGGACTTGCAAAGGCTGATCGGCATTGGCATGATAATCCAAAAAATATTTGAAGTCGGGGCTTAGGTTGATCGTATGTACGCCCCTGGTTTTTGAGATTTGGATTTTATTTTTTCCCTCAATATCAAGGCTGTAAAACTGGCGTTGCAAAGGCGAAATTTCGGTCGAGGTGAAATAAAAAATGGGCTTTTTATTCGTTTCATCTACTCCCAAGAAATCCGCAATTTCCCAATTTCCTTGTGTAATCTGGCGAACCAATTTACCATCTAAAGTATGCAAATACAAATGTTTGAACCCGCTTTTTTCGCTGGTCATCACGAAATGTTTGCCATCTTTCAGATATACCAAATCGGCTTGTTCGATATCTACATAGGCTTCGTCTTGTTCGTTGATCACTACTGTCGTTTTGCCAGTTGTGGCATCGGCGTGCAGGAGTTCGAGGCGGTTTTGCAAACGGTTTAGGCGGCGAATCGCCAATAAATTACTATTTTTTGTCCAGTTAATTCTTGGAATATAAATGTCTTTTTCTGTCCCAATGTCCATTTTCGTGCTTTGCTTTTTTGCCAAATCATAAACCGAAATTTCGACTGTCGAATTTGCCTCGCCTGCTTTGGGGTATTTGAAACGGTAATCTTTGGGATAAATGCCTTTATCTTCCCACATTTGCATATTATATTCTTTTACGGCACTTTCATCAAAGGTATAAAAGGCAATTTTTTGACCATCGGGCGACCAGAAAAAGGCTTCAGCAAAGCTAAATTCTTCTTCATAGACCCAATCCGTACTACCATTAATGGTAAAATTAAATTTGCCGTTTGTAGTAATTACCGTTTCAGATAAATCCTTTAAATCGACCATGAAAAAGTTGTTTTCACGGCAAAAAGCCACTTTTGAAGCGTCTGGCGAAAAAGTGGCGTAGGATTGTTTGCCACCTTTGGAAAGCAAATTGGTTTGTTTGCTTGCTACCTCGTACACATAATAAATTGCCTTGTACGAACGGCGATAAATGCTTTCGTTGGCGGTTTTAATGAGAATTTTTTTCTCATCTTGGCTAAAAACGTAATCATCGATTTCGATTGCGGGGTTACTTGCCGCACCGTCAAAAAGTGTTTCGACTGCCTCGCCTGTGGCGGTTCTGTAGCGGACAATTTTATTCTCTGTCAAAGAGGTGTAATATTGTCCATCATTCGCCCAATTTACGTTATTCACGCTGTTTTGGCGGAAAGTGGCATCAGTAATTTCCTTGGCAGTAATTTTTTTTTGGGCAAAAAGATCATCTTGCATAAGCAAAATAAGGACTAAGAAAAAAAGAGGTATAATTTGGGTTTTCATAAATAAAATTGTGGTTATGTGTTATTTAAGAGGTGAAAATTAGGCAAAAAAAACAAGTTTTTCCTAAAAATTTACCTTATTATGCTTTTTATTGCACCAACCTATAACCCACCAAATAATCCGTTCTGCCACCAAGCGGACGGTAATAAACCAAGATTTCGTAAGCATTTTTGGTGCGGTTATGACTGCCTTCGAGCAAATAATCGTCCCTTTCCGAATAATCGGGTTTGGTAAAAACGTACTGGTAGTTATAAAAACCTTGTTTGAAAGGCAAGGTAATTTGGTACAAGCCTTCTGCATCTACGTATTCCATTTCATAATTTGGCGAAACTTGCCAATCCGCAAATGCTCCACTAATGAAAACTCTGCCGTTTAAAGGCTGGTGTTTGAGGCGGAAAGTTACATCAAAATAATCCGAATCGAGGTGTGCGTCTTGGGGACTGGAATTGCGGTTTTCGATCCAGAATCTGCCGTTTTGGTCATCAAAAGTAGGATCATAAACTCTTCCATTTCGGGAAATATCGGGAAAAGCGTAGGCATGATTGCGGCTGGGGAGGAGTTCGATTTCTCTGATATTAAACCCACGCCCAATATTTGACCGAATATCAAACAGCCTAAATTCATTGCCGCCTTTAAACTGGTTTTCGAGGTTGAAATACTGAAAATGCAATTCTTTTTGAAATTCTTTGACAAAAGTCGGACGCATTTTGGTGATGGCATTGTCCCAGCGGTAATTTTGTCGCAAAACCACTTCGATTTGTTCTTTGGGATTTGGCACATCAAAATTGTTGTAGTTTGCCGAAAAATCAATTTGTTGGTTTCTAAAGGCTTCCTCAACACCAGTGATCAAACCTATATTGGATTGGACGGAGATTTTTTCCTCATAAACCATAAAACGGCGTGTAAGCCAAACTTCGTTTTCATCGCCGTTTTGATAGACTTTCAAAATATAATTTCCGCCTGTTTTGACCGCAGGAATTTGGAAACGGTAATTGACAAAAGCAGTTTTGGTATTAAAAGAGGCTTCCCGTTGGCGAATGTAAAATTCGTTGAAATCGTACAGATATTCTTGATAGCTAAGCTGTGAAACCGTCCAGTCGGCGTTACAATTAATGATTTTTACTGCCAAATTCTCGAATCGGTCGCCAAACTGGTCGAAAACCAAA
>JAAFHK010000009.1:14130-25392 GCA_013297565.1 Cytophagales bacterium | reverse complement strand
TAATAGCCCTGTCGGGGTATATTCGATAGTTCCCAGATCATAACTACCGCCCGCCGAGCTAATTCTGCGCAAATATTCAGAAGTTACTTGGGTTTTGTAAGCCAGATTGTCAAGGTCATAGGACGTTCCTTGCGTTAGTTTATTCACTCCATAGTACGCCCCAATACTAATCATAAGCCCGATAGCAGGCAAAAGTGCAACTTTGAGAAAAGGAGATTTGATGTTTTTTCCAAACTGGGCATACAGCCAAACGGCAAAGGCAAGAACAAGGGTAGCCAAAATATACAGTTTGATCCAGTACAAAAGCAAAAAACCTAATAAACCAATTCCTGCCGCTTTCAAAATCCGTTCTCTTTTGATAATTCCGAAATAAAAACCATACACCAACATACCCGCCGCCCCAAAAGTAAGCGAATCTTTCATCAAGCCCGATCCCCAAAAAATAACCGAAGGAATATAAAAAATAGCCCAAAAGAATTTTTCGGTAAGCGCAGGATAAAGACGAGAACTTACCAAAAACAGACACCAAGAACCCATAAAACTCACCGAAGCAAACCAAACGGACATATTGGTATAAATTCCAAAACCAATAATGGAAGCCAGAGCCGCCATTCGAGTTACGAAATACGTAGGAGCGTCATCTTTGGCGAAAGCCGTAATATGCCCTACATAACGCACAATTTCGGGGTCTTTGACTATGCCCGAAGTAATAATTTTGAAAGTAAGCAACCAGCTAATGTCGGAGGTGCGTTTGATTTGATTGCCTATATAAAAAAAGTCTAAAGTATCCCCACCACCATAATAATAGGTATAAATAATCCCAAAACCCACCGCCCCAATTACTTTAGTCGTGAAGGCGCGCGTATAGTATTTTCTGGTTAGTTTGTCCGTAGCACTGGGTTTGAGAAAGGCTATGAACATAAAAACAAAAATCAAATAAAGTGGCGCTACTGTAAAGTCGAGATAATCCATATCAAAAAAGGCTTCTAAGCCATGTTTGTCCGATTGATATTGGTATTAATCGTGTCCGTTTCTACCAAACCGTCCCGCAGACGAACAATTCGATGGGCATAATGGGCAATGTCGTCTTCGTGCGTTACCATGATAATTGTGTTGCCTTTATCATGCAACTCTTGGAACAATTCCATAATTTCGTAAGAAGTTTTGGTATCGAGGTTTCCCGTAGGTTCGTCCGCCAAAATAATACTTGGATTATTAACCAAAGCCCTTGCAATGGCAACTCTTTGGCGCTGTCCGCCCGAAAGTTCGTTAGGTTTGTGCTTGGCACGGTTTCCCAAACCCACGTTGGTAAGCACTTGCATGGCTCTTTCGGTGCGATCCTCTTTGCTGTAACCCGCATAAATAAGCGGTAATGCCACATTGTCAAGAGCCGTCGAGCGCGGAAGTAGGTTAAAAGTTTGGAAAACAAAGCCAATCTCCTTGTTTCGAACTTCTGCCAATTCGTCATCGGACATATTGCTTACGTTTTTTCCATTGAGGATATATTCTCCGTTGCTGGGAGTATCCAAACAACCCACAATATTCATCAGGGTAGATTTTCCCGATCCCGAAGGTCCCATAAAAGCCACATACTCACCTCTTTCGATCTTGATAGTAACCGATTTAAGGGCTTGGATCACTTCCTCTCCCATTTTGTAAATCCTCGAAATATCAGTTGTTGTAATAACGTTTGGCATATTTAATGTCGAATTTTTAGATGTTTAATTTTTAATAATTAGGATTTACACATTCAAGGTCTGCCGCTATGAATGTGAGTATTAAAACGACTTACCTACGGTCAGGCATTCCTTTTCAATGTTTTTTGTAAATTCCCAATTTTATTTTACATATTTTTTATAAAACCAAAATCCTGCTACACCAAGTACCAAAAGAATCCACCAAATACGAACCGCCCACAAAACTAAACTCAAAAATGCTTTCCAACTCACCGAAAACGAATCAGCTAATTTGGTAAAAAATGGCAGATCGTACCGATCCGTATTATCCATATTTTCAAGCATCTGCTTGCGAGTTTGTGCGGGTTGATAAATATACATTTTGACCGTACTGTACGCAATATCTTGCATGATTTTTTGCTTTTCTATTTGGCTTTGGTCAGCTTGCGTTTGGTTTTCCAACAATTTATCTTCCGTATCCGCAATTTGATTCAGTTTTTGCCCTTTGTTGTCGATGGCGTTTTCCAAACGAGTTTCATGCTTCGAAAGCCGTTTGCTTTCTAATTGTTTGGTCAAAATTTCTAAACCCATGTCCGTAGCCGTAATATTTCGAAAATCCAAAAATACCACTAAAGGCGAAATAGTCCGCAAAGTAGAATCTAATTTATGGTTCGGAATCCGCAAACTCATTTCATTAAAAACCCGATAATCAGTAATTTCCAAAACCGAATCCTCACTCAAAACGACTCGCCTTATTTGCATTTTTTCGCTTTCTAAGCGAGTAAAACTTACGTAACCTCCGTATTGCCTCACAATATCCTCAATAGCAAAAGTAGCCTGCCTTACATTTTGTACTTCAAATTTTAGATCAGCCGTTCGAATAAACAAATCATTTCCTTTGCTTTCAGCCGCCACAGAGGACAAAGCTGTAGAATCTGCCATTGCTGTAGAAGGTGCAGACTCGCTTTGTCTTGATCTTTCTCTGTCACCTTGACCACAATTTGAGAGCAAAAAAACGAAAATAAACGATTGTAAATAACTATTTTGTTTCATGAGAATTACAATTAAGTAATCGGACACTTTAAAAATGTATTTTGTCCCACACCCTTCAGGGTGTGATTAATTGATTATCAAGGATTTATGCAAAACACACCCTAAAGGGCGTGTTACAGTCTTTTTGTCCTAATTCTTATTTCGGACTCAAAACCACAAAAGGTACGATCATTTCTTCCATCGAAACTCCGCCATGTTGAAACGTATCCCTGTAATATTTGGCGTAATGATTATAATTGTTCGGATAAGCGAAAAAATAATCTTCGGTGGCAAAAACGTAGGTTGAAGAAACATTTACCTTTGGCAAGAAAAAGCGTTCAGGTTTCGAGGCAATTACGACATTTTTTCGGTCGTATGCCAAATTTTTGCCCTGTTTATAGCGCAAATTTGTATTCGTATTTTTATCACCTATGATTTTATAAGCCTCTTTGGTGCGAATCGTGCCATGATCGGTCGTAATCACCAAGCGGCATTTTTTCTCTGAAATTTTTTTGAGCATATCGAGCAAGGGCGAATGGAGAAACCACGAACGCGTTAGCGAACGGTAAGCAGCTTCGTCAGGGGCAAGTTCCCTGATCATGTTCGTATCGGTGCGGGCGTGCGAAAGCATATCTACGAAATTATAGACAATGGCATTGAGTTGATTGTTCAACAGATTATTAAAATTATCCACTAATTGTTTGCCTTGCGAAGCGTGAATTATTTTGTTATAACTCATGCGCGTTTGTTTGAAATCATTTTGATCCAATTGGCGGCGCAAAAATTCCTTTTCGTGATTATTTTTAATTTCCTCATCATCATCGCCTTCCCAAAGGTCAGGATTGAATTGGCTCATTTCCAGCGGAGTCATGCCTGAAAAGATCGAGTTTCGGGCATAGGCGGTCGTAGTTGGCAGAATCGAATAATAACTTGTTTCGTTTTCGATAGTAAAATATTCGGAAATAATTGGGGCGAGGGTGTGCCACTGATCGAGCCGCAAATTATCAACCAGAATAAAAAACAAAGGTTCGGTACTTTCTTTCAAAAGCGGAAAAACCCATTCATAAATCAAATCGTGCGAAAGCACAGGACTGTCTATTTCACTATTCAACCATTTTTCATAATTTTCGCCAATAAACCTTGCAAAATTTACATTTGCTTCTTGTTTTTGATTTTGCAAAACTTCGTGCATACTGCGGTTTTGGGTTTGTTCGATTTCCAATTCCCAATAGACCAGTTTTTTATACACTTCAGCCCATTCCGCATAGTCCATTTTGTCGCCAAAAGCCATGCTAATGTTGCGGAAATCCTGTTGATAATTGCGGTTGGTGGTTTCAGTAATAATGGTTTTACTTTCCAAAATCTTTTTCAAAGAAAGCAGTATTTGGTTCGGATTCAGCGGTTTGATCAAATAATCAGCAATGCGCGCCCCAATCGCCTCTTCCATAATGTGTTCTTCTTCGCTTTTGGTAATCATCACTACGGGAATATGCGGATTGAAAGTTTTGATCTGTGCCAAAGTTTCCAAACCCGTCATACCAGGCATATTTTCGTCCAAAAAAACCAAGTCAAAGTTTTGTTCTTGAAATTTCTCAATGGCATCAGCCCCACTATTGACAGGCGTAATAGCATAACCCTTTTTGGTCAGGAACAAGATATGCGGTTTGAGCAATTCTATTTCATCGTCCGCCCAAAGGATTGAATGTTGTTGTTGCATAAAAGCTTTTTTTTATGATTTTTTTAAATAATATGATTAACCGTTGCCCAATGAATGAGGTTTGCTACATTTTTACACTGGGTTTTCTGGAGCATATTGCTTCTGTGATAATTAACGGCATCTTCGGTGATTTTGAGCAATTCACTAATCCCTTTTGTACTCATACCTTCTGCCAAAAGCCGCAAAATCCGCAATTCGCGCATGGTAAAAATTTCGCCTTCTGCTTTCTTTTTGACCAATCTTTCAAAGATTGGATTGTCCGTATTAGGTATTTCAAGTCCCAGAATTACGTCTTGTATGGCAGGGTCTATGTATTTCTTACCATTCATTACATCTAAAGTAGCTATTACAAATTTAGCCAAATCAGAAGTTTTGTGAAAAAAACCATTCGCCCCTACCTCAAATATTTCTACAATCGTGTTCCGATCTTTATACATCGAACAGGCTAAAATCTTGACCTCCGTATTGGTTTTTCTAATTTCTTGGGTAGCTTTGAAACCATTGAGTTTGGGTAAGCCAATATCCAAAACAATCAAATCAGGCTTATTTTCTTCGCATTTTTCTACCAATGCCAGTCCGTCCTCCACTATCAAAATACTTTGACAAATTATAGCCTGTCGCATTGAAATCGCTAAGGCTTCAGCGTGCATCGTGTGGTCTTCGGCTATAATGATTTTGAACATATTTGAAATTTTTTTAATCTATTTCCTTTAACAAGCCCTCTAAAACATACACCTAAACCTCATGCGTCTTTTGCGAAACCTATCTAATTGGCTAATTTTGTGCAATATAATACCTTGCAAGCACTAAATCAAGTTATGAAACCCTATTTATGTACACTACTCTTGTTTTTTTTTATCCAATCTCTCCAAGCCCAAAACGATACCGCTACGGTCAATCGGTTTAATCTGCGGAGTAAGGATCAGGTGAAAACTGACTCTGGGCTTTTTTATGCTCGAAAAGCCATCGCAATAGCCGAAAAAATAGATTATAAAATGGGTTTGGGCAATGCTTACAGCCTTTTGGGCAATAGCTATCATTATTTGAGTAAAAAAGACCTTGCCATCGAAAGCTACCTTAAAGCCTCCGAAATTTATGAAAGTATCCAACCGCGCGACTCCCTGACCAGTGTGGCAATTATGATTTCTTTTTTTGATGCGGCTTATACGGCACGTTTGCAGGGTTCTGATTGGAAAATTGTTTTTGAATTTTACAGAAAATCCCTCAAAATTGCCCAAGAAATTGATAATAAAACGTGGATTGCCAATAATTGGATACATTTTGGGGCTTCTTTAAACTCAAAAGGCAATTATACAGAAGCAATGGATTATTTCCTGAAAGCCTTGCAAATGCGCAAAAACATCAATGACGAACGCGGAATCGGCGAATGTACCACCATGATCGGCGAACTTTACCGAACCCAAGAACAATACAAAGAAGCACGCGAAAATTATCAAAAGGCAATCCCAATATTTGAAAAAATCAAAAACCTGTCTGGAGTTTCGACTGCCTATCTCAATATTGGGCATACTTACCTCGAAGAAAAAAACTATTCTCAAACCCTCGAAAATTACCAAAAAGCCTATGAAATAGCCGAAAAAAACAAAATTTTCCCTCTATATCGCAATAGTTTGAAAGCCATTGCAGATTGGCACAAAAGCCAAGAAAATCATACCCAAGCCCTCGAATATTACCAAAAAGCCCTGCAAATAGAGCGCGAAAAAGCAAAAAGCAAAGGTTTCGTAGTCCGAACTTGGGGAAATATAGGAGAAGTTTATACGCAAGTCAAAGATTACGAAAAAGCCAAAAATTATTATCAAAAATCACTTGATTCTGCCCTTCGAATGGAATTTATGGCAGATGTTGTGAAAAATTATTTACGCCTTGCTGACCTGTACCAAAGCAATGCTCAATTCGAAAAAGCTAATTTTTTTCTGCGAAAATATACTTTTTTAAAGGATTCTTTAGACAAAGCAAACAATAAAGAAAAAATCTATATTCTTTCAGCACTTTATGAATTGGACAAAAAACAAGAAGAAATTAAGGATTTGGCACAAAAAAACGAACTTCAGATTGCCGAAACCAAAAATAGAAATTACATCATCGGTTTCACGTTTTTGGGCTTGCTGATTTCAGGTGTTTTTGCCTTCTTTTTGCGCAAAACCAATACAAAATTGAAACAAACCAATATTCAATTACAGCAAGCAAACGAAAATACGCAACGCCTGAATCGCATTTTGAAAATAAAGACGGAAGACATAGAAGAAAAAAATGAGGAATTAGCCATTTTAAATCAACAAAAAAACAAAATTTTTTCAGTCCTTGCCCACGACCTTCGAAATGTCCTCTACGGTTTGCGTTCCTATGTCGCAAAAGTTACCGAATCGCTTGAAACGATTGAACAGAGCAAGAAAAATATTCAAACCGACCAACTCAACGAGGCTGTTACCAATGTTATCAATTTTTTGGAAACCCTTTTGGAATGGGCTACAAACCAACTCGATAACCAAAGCAATCCAATCAAAACCTTTAATATTCACCAAGCCACCGAAAAAAGTATTTATTTTTATCAAAAAACCTGCCTTGCCAAAAATATAAGCGTAAATAACGAAATCGATTCGCTAAGTTTGATCCATTCCAATCCAGATTTGGTACAGATGCTTGTCCGAAATCTGCTTTCCAACGCCCTAAAATATACGCCTGAAAATGGCTCAATTCGCATCAAAATGCAGGAAAAAGAACAACATTGGGAAATTATTATTACTGATACAGGAATTGGTATTAGTTCAGAACGCCTCGATACGCTTTTTGCTCAACGGGTAGATTCGCACAGTCAAAGTCTAAGTGATGATATCGAAAGTAAAGGGCTGGGACTTTGGCTTTGTAAAGATTCTGTCAATCAGTTGGGTGGCGAAATATGGGCAGAAAGCAAAATTGGACGAGGTAGCGCTTTTCATTTTACGATTCCAAAACCCTAAAAATTCCTTTTTTTGAATTAATCTGTTCAATTCATTCCTAATCTATTCATAAAACAGCCATGTATATTTTATTTTTTCCGTATTAATTTTTTTTAAATCCCGATTCAATTTTTTTTTATTTCATAATAATTTGCTTCTTTTGCACCAAATTAAAAGATTTACGCTAAAAATTATGTTCTTTGTAATTTTTTATTACATGAATGTTAATTTAATTCCAAAATATTTAGAACTTTGCAAACTTTTTTAGAGTTATAGAATTGTATTTTTTTGAAAACAAAAAAACCTACCTTTCGTTATGGTTTGATAATAAAGGTGTCCCTTTTTTGTATTACAATTTTTCATTTTTCCAAAGAGAACAAATAAAGCATGAGACAGCTCAAAATCAGCAAGCAAATAACCAACCGCGAAAGTCAATCACTTGACAAATACTTGCAAGAGATCGGCAAAGTGGATTTGCTAACACCTGACGAGGAAGTTGACTTAGCAAAACGCATTAGGCAGGGTGATCAACAAGCCCTCGAAAAATTGACAAAAGCCAATTTGCGTTTTGTGGTTTCTGTAGCCAAACAGTACCAAAATCAAGGACTTTCTTTAGGTGATTTGATTAATGAGGGAAATCTTGGTCTGATCAAAGCGGCACAACGTTTTGATGAAACTCGTGGTTTTAAATTTATTTCGTATGCGGTTTGGTGGATTCGTCAGTCGATTCTGCAAGCCCTTGCCGAACAGTCGCGCATTGTACGCCTTCCGCTTAACAGGGTAGGCTCATTAAACAAAATATCGAAAACATTTTCGGAACTCGAACAGAAATTCGAACGTGAGCCTTCGCCCGAAGAATTGGCAGAGGTACTTGATGTGGCTACTTCGGAGATTATTGACACGCTAAAAATATCGGGACGGCATACTTCTATAGATGCCCCCTTTGTACAAGGTGAAGAAAGTAGCTTGCTGGACGTACTCGAAAATGAACTCGAAGATACGCCTGATTCTTCGCTTCTTTCTGATTCTTTGCGAAAAGAAGTACAACGCGCACTATCAACGCTTACACAGCGCGAAGCAGATGTAGTAGCCCTATATTTCGGTTTGAATGGCGAACACGCCATGACACTCGAAGAAATAGGCGAAAGATTTAATCTAACACGCGAAAGAGTACGACAGATAAAAGAAAAAGCGATTCGCAGACTGCGCCATACATCGCGCAGTAAAGCCCTCAAAACCTATTTGGGCTAAAAGATTTTGGACAACAGCTGAGAAAAGAAAGAAATCAAAAAACCTCCTCAATTTTTGGGGAGGCTTTTTTTTATATAATTTTACATAAAAATTCAAACAGTAGAGTTTATGAATAAATCTGTATCGTACCCTTCAGGGGCGTGTATTTAACTGATTTTCAATAAATTAGAAACACCCTAAAGTACGTTACGCAAATTATTCATAAACTTTAGTTTAATACAAAATATTCCTATTTTGCCAAAAAAACATCAATGAGCTTAAACAAACAACAAATTGCGCAGTGGTTCGAGGTTTTACAAAAGCAAATTTGCGAAACCTTAGAAAAAAATGACGGAAAAGGGCATTTTGAAGAAGATATTTGGCAGAGAGAAGGCGGCGGCGGAGGAAAAACCCGTATTTTACAAAATGGAAATGTTTTGGCAAAAGGCGGGGTTAATTTTTCAGCCGTTTTTGGCGAATTGCCCGATTATGTTGCCGAAAGTTTAAAAGTGAAGGGAAAAGAATTTTTTGCGACAGGTGTATCTATAGTGATGCACCCTTCCAATCCTTTCGTCCCAATTATCCACATGAACGTTCGGTATTTCGAACTCGAAAACGGCACAAAATGGTTTGGGGGCGGAATTGATCTTACCCCTCATTATGTCATTCCCCAGCAAGCTACATGGTTTCATGCCCAGCTCAAGCGCGTTTGCGACCAGGCTTCGCCAGATTATTACCCACGATTCAAAAAATGGGCTGATGAATATTTTTTCATCAAACACCGCCAAGAAATGCGAGGAATAGGTGGAATATTTTTTGACCGTCTGCAAGCTACCGAAACTTTGAGCATCGCCGATCAATGGAATTTTGTGCAAAATGTAGGACTTGCCTTTGCTCCTATTTATACCCAACTTATGGAACAAAATAGGTCAAAAAATTACACTGAACAACATATCGAGTGGCAAAAACTGCGGCGTGGGCGTTATGTCGAGTTCAATTTGGTGTATGACAAAGGAACAAAATTTGGGCTGGACACGAATGGCAGAACCGAATCGATCCTGATGAGTCTGCCACCCGAAGCCCAATGGTCTTATCTCCATACACCCGCCGAAAACAGCGAAGAAGCTCAAACTTTAGGTTTTTTGAAAAAAGGAATCGATTGGGTTTAGGAAAAATAAAATCTGTGTTAATCCTCAAAAAACAAACCTTCAGAAATAAAAATTTAGGAAAGTGCTTGTTTTTCCTAATTTTTTACTTCTTTTACAAAACGTTTCAAAAATCATAAAAAGACTTTACAAGGTCTAATTGTCTGATTTTTAGTGTTTTAAATCAAAAATAATTTTTTTAATCCAAAATTTTGATTGTTATGCCTGTCAGAATGGTTAATGACGAAGAATTAGAAAACGAAGACAACGGTGGGGAAATCAACATAGACGAACTCAAGAAAATATGTGAAAAAGCCATCGGTTACGAAATTTCTGATGATTGGTTCGATATTTTGGTTTGTGCTACGCCTGCTCTGTCTGTGGCTTGTGCTGATGATATACTTGCCGCAGAAGAACTGAACGCTTTGGCGGATACGGCTCTTTGGGCAGGAATCGGCGAAGATGCGTACAATGAACTGCCTGAAAAAGATCGCAATACGCAAATAGAGGCTTTGGGAGCAGTTTTTGCCAAAATTGTAGAAGCTTCAGGTACAGACACTCCTTACGGTACATTGGGCGAAGCCATGATTGATGTGGCGGTTGCTTATGTCGAAACCGAACAAGAAGAAGTAGAAGACCCCGAAGAACAATGGGTTGATGCTTTCATTTTCTACCTTTTGCGTGAAGTAGCAGTAGCAGACGAAGAACTTTCGGAAACCGAAGACGAAGCTCTCCAACAAATGTGCGACATTTTTGGATATGACTACGATGAACTTTTCGAAGAATATGAGTAATAAAAATACTTCTTTTAACAAAAAAACCACTTTTTCAAGTGGTTTTTTTGTTTTCTTATTTTTCATTTCCGCCTGTTTTGTTCACTTTTGGGGATTCTGTATTGATTATTGGCGAAGGCAAACTTGTTGATGTTTGATTTTCCGAATTTTGGTTCGGTTGCACAGGCTTTCCTTCACTGCTTGTGAGCTTGAGAATCAATTTACGTTCGTTTTTGATCCGCTGCTCCTCTATGAAATTTCTTTTCAAAACATAATCTTCCAAATGTTTGCGTTTGATTGTGTCAGTTAAATATTTTTCGATCATCAAACTGGCAATCGGCGCTGCCCAAACGCCTCCAAAACCTGCATTTTCAACATATACCGCAATCGCAATTTTGGGGTTATCTTTGGGAGCAAAGGCAATAAATACCGAATGATCCTCGCCATGCGGGTTTTGGGCTGTACCTGTTTTTCCACAAACCGAAATATCAGGAATGATCGCCATGCGTGCAGTTCCTGCTTTTACTACGTCCTGCATACTGGTGGCAACCAGATTGAACCAAGTAGAATCGATTTTTACGTATTTTTTTTCACGAAAACGTTGCGGTATTTTATTAGGGTTGCCATCTACAGACTTGACCACGTGCGGGATATAATACCAGCCTCTATTGGCAATAATTGCCGAAACATTTGCCATTTGCAAGGGCGTAATACCCATTTCACCTTGCCCAA
>JAAFHK010000009.1:5941-14120 GCA_013297565.1 Cytophagales bacterium | reverse complement strand
AATATTGCTGGGTCCCCAACGCCTTTCGCCATATTTTTTGTCGTAATAGCCTGGCAAAGGAATTAAACCGCCTTTTTCGCCAAATAAATCGGTTTGCAATTCTCTCCCCAAACCAAATTGGTTCATATAATCATGCCAGCGTTTCAGACCATTACGGGTATGTTCGTGTTCTTCGCCCAAATTTTGTGTAATGATTCTGCGAAAAACATGGACATAATAAGGATTACAAGAATACTGGATCGAACGATATACATCAAGCGGGCTTGGGTGTGCATGGCACTTAACAATATTTTGAATACAAGGGTAAGTATAAGCCGTGTGAAAGGAATTGGTTTGCAAACCTATCAGGGCTTGTACGGTTTTTATAGTCGAGCCAGGTGGATACAAAGACATCACAGCCCGATTAAAAAGGGGTTTATTTTCGTCATTAAGCAGACTTTGGTAGTTTGCTGTAATTTTTTTACCTCGTCCTGTAAGCAGATCAGGGTTGTAAGTGGGTCCCGAAACCATACTCAAAATTTCGCCAGTAGCAGGTTCGATAGCCACAATGCTACCAATTTTTCCATTCATCAAATATTCACCGTATTCTTGCAAATCAATATCGATTCCTGTTTGCAAATTATCACCAATTTCAGGCAAAGTATCAAATTGACCGTTCATGTATGATCCTTTTTCGATCCTTCGAACGTTCAACATCACATATCGGCTACCTGGTTTTCCTCTCAATTCGTTTTCATAAGTTGCCTCGATACCTGTTTTTCCAATCAAATCACCACTTTCATAATCCTCACCCCTACGCAATTTGGATTCGAGCATGGGTTTATCAATTTCTTTAACGTAACCCAAAATATTCGCCAAAAGCGGTTTTTCATACCGCCTGATCGTACGAACCTTATAACTCAAACCGGGGTATTCACCCAGATAATCCTGCACAGCCGCAAAAGCATCAGCGGTCATTTCTTTGATAAACGGAATCGGAATATACCATTCCAATTTATCTTTCTTTTTGGCATTAAATTTTTCCAAAAACTCCTTGCGCGTAATCCCAAAACGTTCGCAAAATTCGGAGGTATCTTTTATTTTAAATTCACGCGGAACAACATAAAGATCGTAAATATTCTCATTCGCCACAACCAATTTGCCGTAACGGTCATAAATAAGCCCACGCCGAGGCGTATCGCGTATGCGTTGGCGAATATTTTTATTTGCCTCGTCCTTAAAACTTTCATCAAATACCTGAATATGATAAAGTTTGGCGGCAAAAGTAATGGCTATCAATAGAATAGCAAAAATTAATATCTGTATTCTGTTCGTTTCCACGTAGATTCGGACGTTTGTTTATTTAGGCAAAACTAATCATTTTTTTTAAAAATTACCTTTTTTAAGCCAAATTTAATACCAAAAGTTTAATTTGCCCTAAAAAATAACACCCATTCCTACAAATAAAACTTTGCACAATAATTTTCGTTTCTTAACTTTGTGAAGTATCTATATTTTTATACAAAATCGGAAAATTATGCTTGGCAATCTGGCAAATGAAGTAATTTTCAAGAAAGCCTTTGCGGATAAGTTTATTCAGAAATCAAAGTAATTATGGCATGAACCCACTCGAAACGATACGAAATTGGCTAAGTTCTGCAAAGGCTTTGGTGATCAACACTGGGGCAGGAATGGGCGTGGATTCGGGTTTGGCGGATTATCGGGGCAATGGTGGGCAATGGGGACAGGTCGAGACGCAGAACGGCAAAACGGTATTTGAAGTGGTCAATCCGCAAGCCTTTATTGATAATCCTACTTATTCTTGGCAACTTTTTGGGCAGAGAATACAAGAATATGCCAATACACCACCACATAAAGGTTTTTATCTGTTAAAAAATTGGATCGAACGCTTTGGATTTGATTATTTTATTTTAACTTCGAACATCGATGGGCATTTCCAAAAAGCAGGATTTGAAGAATATAGGATACGGGAATTACATGGAAGTTTGGCATATTTTCAAAGCTCAAAGCCAGAAATTTCTAATAAAATTTGGAAAAATGAACAAAAAGGCGAAGAAATTTTAGCAAATGCTGAAAAGGGAATTTTTCCGAAATGCCCGATAAACCAAGAAATTGCCCGACCGAATGTATATATGTTTCGAGATGATACCTATATCAATACCCGTTCGAAAGAGCAGGAACAACGTTTTCAGGATTTTTTGACAAGAAATAAAGGAAAAGAAATGGTCGTTTTTGAAATTGGTTCGGGACCTCATGTGCAAAGTATTCGAATGAAAACTCGTATGTTACGTTCAGATTTCGGAGCAAAAATCGTTCGGATCAATCCTAAAGATTTTGCCATTAATCCGCCTAATATTGGCATTCCCAAAGGAGCATTGGCAGCTCTGCAAAAAATTGAAGATTTTATGGAGTGATTTATCAAAATTTTTTCTTTGTAACACGCCCTTCAGGGCGTGTAAAATAAATTTTAGCATTTTAACCACACCCTAAAGGGCGTGTTACCAAAAAACAATATCAAAATGAGCAACTACGACAGCCTTCTCGCCAAACTCAAAGCCTACAAGCATAAATATTACAAAAATATGCTCATTCGGGGCAGTTTGCTTACGTTCGCCCTTTTGCTAACGGCTTTTATTGGCATTAATACGCTTGAATATTTTGGAAATTTCAATCCTTATGTTCGTGGCGCTTTGTTTTTTTCGTTCGTAGGGCTTACGGCTTCGGCAGTTTATTTTTGGATTTTGATGCCGCTTCTAAAGCTTTGGGAATTGCGAAAACCGCTTTCCAACCAAGAGGCGGCACAACAGATAGGTTCATACTTCCCCAAAGTGAGTGATAAGTTATTGAATCTCATACAGTTAGGTGGAATTAGTGCCTCCGACAATGCTCTTTTACAAGCAAGCATTGATCAGAAATCGGAAAAAATGAGTTTGGTAGATTTTTCGCAAGCTGTTCATTATGAGGATAATAGGAAATATTTGCGTTATGTGCTTCCGCCTTTGTTGTTATTACTTTTGCTTTTTTGGTTAGTTCCGCCCCTTTTTACCGAAAGTACGCCTCGCCTGATCCGCTATTCTGAAAGTTTTGAACCCAAAGCGCCATTCCGTTTCGAACTGATTAACAAAGACTTACAGGTTTTTAAGAATGAAGATTTTGATTTGAAACTCAAAATTACGGGCAATGCCGTTCCTGAACAGGTTTATTTGAACAGTTCGAGTGGTCGAAAAGTGCGTATGGAACGTTTGGCAGGAACGAACGAATATGTGTACAAATTCCCAAAAGTACAGAAAAAAATAGATTTTAGTTTTGAGGCTTCGGGTTTTAATTCTTCTAATTACGAAATTAAGGTTCTCGAACGCCCAAGTTTGAGCAATTTTACGGTCAAATTACACTACCCTACTTACACCCAAAAAACGGACGAAACCTTGCAAAATACGGGAAATTTGATAGTTCCTGCGGGTACGGCAGTGCAGTGGATTTTCAGTACGCAACAAACCGACAATTTGAATTTATTTTTTGCGGACACGAAACACGATGCCAAAAGCCAAAGTGGAGGATTTGAGTTTTCGAAACAGGTTTTCGAATCGGAAAATTACAAGGTGGTTTTGAAAAACGAATTTAGCCAAAACAAAGAAAATATTGAATATTTTTTACAAGTTGTGCCTGACGAATACCCGACTATTAACTTAAAACAGTACGAAGACACGACTTTATATAATTTTTTGGCGATTGGGGGCAATGTAGCAGACGATTACGGGGTAAGCCGTTTGCAGTTCCGTTATCAAATTTATGACCGAAACAATCGGGTAAAAGGCGAACCGCAAAATGTGGGCTTGCCTTTTAATGCGAGTTTGGTGAGTCAAAGTTATTTTTACCAAATGGATTTGTCGAAAATAGCATTGGCACAAGGCGAACGTTTGGAGTATTGGGCGGAAGTGTGGGACAATGATGGCGTAAAAGGCGCAAAAAGTTCGAAAACTTCGATTTATACTTTCCAGGTGCCTGATAAAGAGGAATTTAAGAAAGAATTGGAGGCACAATCGGCAAAAACGGAAAAAGATTTGGAAAAAACGCTTGAAAAAGCCCAAAAATTGAAACAAAACCTCAACGAGGTACAAGACCGTTTGAAAAGCAAAAAACAGTTGAATTGGCAAGATAAAAAATTGATGGAGCAGGTGATCAAAGACCGCCAAGAACTCGAACAGGCGATTCAGCAACTGCAACAACAAAACCAAATGCTGAACCAAAAACAAGAACGTTTTTCGGAACGCAGCAAAGAAATAAGCGAAAAAGCGGAAAAACTGTCGAAGTTGATGGACGAAATGCTCGATCCTGAAACAAAAAAACTTTACGAACAGTTGAACAAACTTTTGGAACAGGAGCGCAACCAAAACCAAATTCAAGACCTTTTGGAAAAAATAGACAAAAAGGAGTTGAATGTGGAAAAAGAACTCGACCGCGCGCTCGAAATGTTTAAGAAATTGCAATTTGAGCAAAAACTCAAAGAAGTAGCGAAGGATTTGAAAGATTTGAGCCAAGATCAAATGAAATTGGCGGAGCAGGTAGAGAAAGTGCCTGACGGAAAAAAACTTGAAAAGGTCGATAATTTGGACAAAAAAGATCAGAAAACAGATTTGAAAGATCAGAAAAATATTGATCAAAAATCCGATCAGAAAGACCAACCTAAAGATCAAAAAGAAGATCAGAAAAACGCTGATCAGAAAGATCAAAAAACGGATCAAAAAGATCAAAAATCTGATTCGAAAGATCAGAAAGAAGATCAGAAAAATTCGGATAAAAAGGATCAGAAACAGGATCAAAAAGATCAGAAACAGGATCAAAAAGAAAAATCGGCGGGTGAGGAAAAACAAGAGGAGTTGAACGAAAAGTTTGAGGAGGTGGAAAAAGACATGAAGGAGATGGAAAAACTCAACGAGGAACGCAAAACTCCTGACGAACTGCCCGAAAATATGCCTGAAAAGCAAAAACAGGTGAAAGAGCAACAGAAAAAAAGTAAGGAATCCTTAGAACAAAAGGAAAACAAAAAAGCGGCTGAAAAACAGCGCGATGCGGCTAAAAAAATGAAGGAAATGGCAGAGGAACTCGAAGAGCAACAGCAAGCCGAAGAGCAACAACAGCAGGTAGAGGATTATAATATGTTGCGCCAAATTTTGGAAAATTTGGTTAAATTGTCCTTTGATCAGGAGGCTTTGATGAAAGAATTTCGAGGAATCCGTACCGAAGACCCTCGCCTTGTGCCTTTGGGACAGAAACAGCTTGATTTGAAGGAAGATGCCAAAATTATTGAGGATAGTTTGACGGCTTTAGCGAAACGGGTTTTCCAAATCGAAAGTTTTGTAACGCGCGAAATGACCACGATGAACGATTATATGAATTCGGGCATGGAGGAGATCAAAAAACGCAATTTGGGGCTTGCTTCGGCAAAACAGCAGTTAGCCATGACTTCTATGAACAATTTGGCATTGATGCTTGACGAGGTTTTGCACCAAATGAAAGAACAAATGCCTCCACAAAATGGGGGCGGAAGTCCGATGCAGATCAAAAACAAAAAACGCAAAGAACGCCAAAAACAAATGGAAAACATGGGTAATATGCAGAAATCGCTGAATCAACAAATTGAAAATCTGAAGAAAGGCGGTCAAACAGGCAAGCAAATGTCGGAAAGTTTGGCGAAAATGGCGGCACAACAGGAAATGATCCGCAAAGCCATGCAAGAAATGATGCAGGGGCTTGAAAAGGGCGGAAAAAATGGAAAAAAGCAAGAAGGCGGTGGAAACATTGCGGAAATGCTGGAAAAAATGGAAAAAACTGAAGAGGATTTGGTCAATAAACGGATTACGCAGGAAACACTAAACCGACAAAAAGAAATTTTGACAAGGCTTTTGGAGTCGGAGAAAGCGATGCGGGAGCGCGAACAAGACCAAAAACGCGAAGCAGAACACGCTAAAGATAAAAATAAAGTCAATCCACCGCAGTTTTCGGACTACCTAAAACAGAAGGAAAAACAGATCGAATTGCTAAAAACGATCCCGCCTTCGTTAAATCCTTATTACAAAAAGGAAGTAAATGAATATTTTAAAAAATTAGACTAACGATAGGCATGATGAAGTCCTTGAAGTTGAAAATTCCGTCATTACCCGAAAATATCCGCATTGTCGAAAGTTTTATCGACCATGCACGCGATCAATTTCGATTCGACGACCTGATTTACGGCAATATTATGATTGCGGTTACGGAGTCGGTCAATAATGCCATTAAACATGGCAACGGATTTGACGTAGAAAAGAATGTGGATTTGTCTTTGGAGGTAGCCGAACAAAGTTTGCGTTTTACTGTCCGAGACGAAGGTAAAGGTTTCGATCCTGCCGATTTGCCCGACCCTACAGCTCCAGAAAACATTTTTGAACCTGGTGGGCGCGGAATTTATCTGATCCAGCATTTGGCAGATGAGGTAAAATTTTCGCCGAAAGGAAATGAAATCCAAATGACTTTTTATTTGGATAATCAGTAAGAAAATTGAAAAATCACCTCACCCAAACCCGCCCCTCTTGGGCGGGTTTTTTTGATGCGTTTTGTTTTCAATTCCAATATTTCGCCAACCACGTTTCTTTGGCAGGTTTTAGCCAATTTTCCAAATCCCCTTTGTGCTGAACTGTGGTGTCAAAAACCAAGGATTCGGCTTTCATATTCCCCTCTTTGATCGTATTGCGCAAATCTTTGATCGAAATATTTTTTAATGCTTCTTTTTCTAAAAAAAAGACTTGAGTTCGATCAAAAAAATCTATGCCAAAATTTTTGCCTAATTCTTGAAAAAAATGCACGGATTTGTCAATAGAACAACCGCTTGCGGCGTGGTGATTCTGGTCGAGCGCAAGAACGACAAAACGCTTATATAGAATTTGATAAGCCGCTTTTAAAGCTACGCCATGCGATTCCCAAGTGCTTATGAATTTACTTAGTTCGTTTTCCAGCCTAAGAACTTCATTTTCGGTAAGCTGTCTGTTGGCTTGATATACCCAAATTTTGCCTTCTTTTGGGACTTCGTAATAATTTATTAACATATTTTTAAATGAGAATTTAGCGTTTAGATTGAGTCCTAATAGCACAAATGGTGAGGAACAAAATTACGAATTTTATAATCAATCAACGAATGAATTTTCTGTAAAAGAGGCTACTGACCTGTCCGTATAGTACCACTCAAAACGAATTTGGTTTCAGTATATAAAAAGGGCGTAAAAAAAAGATGATTTTTGTCATTCTTGATAAAAATCACTTGACAAAGGAAAAAACTTTCTCTAATATTACGGTCGTTTCTTATTTTATTAAAACAAAATGAAAATTGTATGATGAAAAACACTACGTTTTTGGTCGGGCAAACACTAACAGACTCTAACCCGTCCATGCGCCAAAAACCCAGTTTTTGGCTTTCACTGCTTGTTTTTTTACTTTTTAACTTTTCTGCTTTTGCCCAAGTTACGGTAAGCGGAAAAGTAACTACAGACGAAGACCCTGAAGGTTTGCCTGGGGTGAATGTGGCTGTTAAAGGCACAAATGCAGGTACTACGACTGATGTAAATGGTAATTTCAAGGTGCAAGTTGCCGATGCGAATGCCGTTTTGGTATTTTCTTTCGTTGGTTTTTTGAACCAAGAAATTGCCGTAGGCGCGCAAACCACGATTAATGTAAAACTCGTGCCAGACATTAAGGCACTTGAGGAAATTGTGGTAATAGGTTATGGTACGCAGAAAAAGAAAGACCTTTCGGGTTCGGTAACCAAAGTAGGCGAATCTGAACTTAATTCAGGACCTTTTACGAGTCCATTACAACGCTTGACGGGGCGTGCCGCTGGGGTGAATATTAACCAAGTGGGTAGCGAACCAGGGCAAAATCCTACGATTCGGATTCGAGGGATCACCTCTTTGATTGGTGGTAATGATCCTTTGGTTGTGGTTGATGGGATTCAAGGTAATTTGGATTTGTTAAACCAAATTCCACCAACCGAGATCGAATCTATTGACATTTTGAAAGATGCTTCTGCTACAGCGATCTACGGTTCGCGCGGGGCGGCAGGCGTTATTTTGGTAACAACCAAAAAAGGCAAAGAAGGCAAAACTTCGATTGAATATAGCGGGGTTGGCTCTATTGAGGTGATTGCCAA
>JAAFHK010000009.1:0-5931 GCA_013297565.1 Cytophagales bacterium | reverse complement strand
GCAATACGGATTGGCAGAAAGAAGTTACTCGAAACGGTTATACACAAAACCACAACATAGCTTTTGGTGGAGGTACGGCAGGTTTTAACTACCGCGCTACGCTAACGGCTATCGGACAAGAGGGGATTGTGATCAATTCGGGCATGACCAACTATATTGCTCGTTTGCAGGCTTCCCAAAAAGCCTTAGATGGCAAACTTACCTTGAATTACAACCTTAACTTGGGAGTTCAGGAACGTAAGTTTAACAATGCAGACGTAATAGGTGCGGCTTTGGGACGAAGACCAACCGATCCTATTTACCGCGCCGATGGCGGTTATTTTATTGATAATAACGTTTTTGGTTATGTCAATCCCTACGCACGTGCCAAAGAAATGATTGATGGGGACAAAACAAATAGTTTGTTTGGTAGCCTTCGAGCCGACTACGAAATCGTAGAAGGTTTGACGGCTTCAGTATTTGGCTCTTGGCGCAAAACCGACCGCGCCTATAACCAATACCGTTCGCCACTCACTACCCAAGAGGACGCACGCGCCCAAAGTGGCATTGCTACTAAAGAAAATCATGGGACTGACGAACGCCTTTTCAACGCTATTTTGAACTATCGCAAAAGCGTAGGCGATCATAGCTTTGAAGGTACTTTTGTTTATGAATGGCAACAGGCTGTTAATGAAGGCTTTAGGGCAAGAGGACGCGGTTTTGTCAATGATTTGACCTCGTACAATTCCTTGCAATCTGCTGACCTTACTCGCCTTCAACAAGACCGAGATAAAGACAATGAAGACATTAGGTCATATAAAAACGATCAAACTTTGGCTTCATTCTTAGGTCGGATCAATTACGGTTTCAAAGGTAAATACTTGGTAACTGCTACTTTCCGTAGAGATGGGTCTTCCAAATTTGGGGCAAATAACAAATGGGCTTCTTTCCCTTCTTTGTCCTTTGCTTGGAGAGTAGTTGATGAGGACTTTTTCAAATCACAAAATATTTTTTCTGATTTAAAAATCCGTTTGGGCTTTGGAGTTACAGGTAATCAACAAGGTTTGGGTGCTTTGAATTCAGTTCGTTTGGTAAGAGGAAGCGGTACAGCCTTCTTTGGAGGGTCTTTGATACCTAATTTTTCGATCTCACAGAACGAAAATAAAGACCTGAAATGGGAAACTCGTACGATGTACAATGTGGGAGTCGATTTTGGTTTCTTGACCAACCGCCTAACAGGTAGTTTTGACTTTTACACAGGTCTGACTGAAGATTTGTTGTTTGATTATACCGTACCTCAACCTCCCTATCCTTTCGGAACTATCAAAGCGAACGTAGGAACGGTTCGAAACACAGGTATTGAAATTACAGCGAATTATCTTTTAGTTGATAAAGATGATTTCAAAGTTACCTTAGGTGGTAACTTTACACGCAACACGAATGAAATCGTAGAATTAAGCGGTACTTTGAACGGTTTGCCTTTGAATACGGACTTGGTTCGTTGGGGCGGCGGCGGCACTACTGGTGTGGCTTCGACCAATAATGGTATCCAATATTTGATCAAAGGACAACCCATTGGTGCTTTTTATCTTTTCAAACACGCTGGTGTGGATAACGAAGGCAACCAAATTATTGACGACATCAACGGAAACGGTGTGGTTGATGACGGAGATCGTAGCCCCGACCGCTATATTGCTGGTAATGCCTTGCCCAAATTCTCTTATGCCTTCAATCCTTCTGTTTCTTATAAAAACTGGGATTTGACTATGGTATTGCGGGGTGTTTATGGCAATGATGTCTATAATAGTCGTAAGGCTTCTTTGAGTGCTTTGTCCCAATTTGGTCAAAGCAATGTGATCAAAGGCGCACCCGAAACAGGCATTCGCAATATTACCTACGCTTCGGATTATTGGTTGGAAAAAGGCTCTTTTGCTCGTTTGGAAAACTTGACAGTGGCATACCGTTTCAAGACCGATGGTTTGAAAGTAATTGATGCCTTGCGTTTGTCTTTTACAGCTACGAACCTTTTTGTGATTAGTAATTATAGCGGTCTTGATCCTGAAGTAAGTGCCAACGGTGCAGGTAATGATGGGCGTGGTTTTGGGACAGATTTTGGTATTTATCCACGTACGCGCAGTTTTGCTTTTGGTTTGAATGTTTCATTCAAATAGTAAATGCTAATAAGCAAAACAATTTGTATTCACAATTATTTTTTCTTTAAGATTCTTTTTTATCAATTATAAATGTTTTTGATATGATGAAAAAAACTTTTTTGATGATGGTTCTTTTCGGAGCTATCCTCACAAACTGTACAAATGTGGAGGAAGGGGTTTATGACCAACAAGTAGCTGAAAAATTCTATGCTACTCCTGCGGGTATTAATGCCGCCCTCGCCGATTTATACGGTGAAATACGTGGTGATTGGAACGGGAAAGGTGTAGCTGGAGCTGATCGTGGTTGGTTCGATTTGAACGAAGTAACCACAGACGAACTCATGCTTCCTACTCGCGCTGATGGTGCATGGGACGACAATGGTATTTGGCGACAACTCTATCGCCACGAATACAGCGCAGGGCAAGAAATGATCAACAATACTTGGAATTGGTTGTATCGTGCCGTTTTCAAATCGAACTTGGCGGTCGAACTTTTGACCAATGCCAACGCTGATCCTGCCAAAATTGCTGAAGCAAGGGTATTGCGTGCTTTCTTCTACTATATGCTCATGGACGGTTGGGGTAGCGTACCTTTCTATACCCAAAACAACGTAACGGTTGATCGTATCCCACAGGCAAGTCGTGCGGACGTTTATGCTTTTGTAGTGAAAGAACTAACCGAAAACGTAGATAAATTGCCTACTACCAAAGGTGGCGAGTTTTATGGTCGTTTTAATAGGTTTGCAGGTTATGCTTTGCTTGCCAAAGTGTATTTGAATGCCCAAGTTTATTCAGGCACTGCTCGTAATACCGAGGCGATTGCCGCTTGTGATAAAGTAATTAACGAAGGCGGTTTTTCGTTGGTATCTAATTATTTATCAATCGGTGGGGATCGTTGTCCAATCGAAGAAGTAATTTTAGCGGTTTATGTTGATGGCAACTTAGCCCCACGCAATATGATTGGTATTCGCAGTTTGCGCGGTAGCCACGGCAAAGCTGTATTTGGTTTTGATACTTGGAACGGAGCAACGGCTCACCAAGATTTCATTGACAAATACGACAATGCGGACAGACGCAAAGCCCAATGGATTCTGGGTGCGCAACCTGGCGGAGTGAATTATACCAAAAATATTAGTTCGCTTACCAGCGCGGGTGTAGAAGAAGGAGCAAGAAATATCAAATACTTGCCTGTAGCCCCTTATAATGGCGGTACTTCTTCGAACGATTATCCTGTTTTGCGCTATGCTGACGTACTTTTGATGAAAGCCGAAGCCTTAGCTCGTTCAGGCAATACATCTGGCGCTGTGCCTTTGATCAATCAAACTCGCGCTCGGGCGGGTCTTGCTCCTTTGTCAAGTGTTACACTGGAGGAAATCTATAACGAACGCGGTCGCGAACTTTGTTGGGAAGGACACCGCCGTCAGGATATGATCCGTTTCGGTACATTTACTGCGGCTCACGATTTCAAACCTGCCAGCGATCCTAAATACAGACTTTTTCCGATCCCTGCCCCTGCTTTGGCGGCAAATCCTAACTTAAAACAAAATCAAGGTTTTTAATTAAAACATTCGTTGAGATATGAAAAATATTTTTAAATCAGCCATTCTGGTTCTTGCCCTGCTTTTTGTAGGGGCTTGTTCGACCAATGACGGTACTTCCCCAACCGTTGAGGGTTTGGCGATTATGGATTATGATCTCGTTCAGCTTACGAACGACAGCCCCATGTTGCCTGTAACGATCAAAGCAAATGACAATGATAAATTGAGCAAAATCAGTATCAGCGTCCTTGCCGAAGGTATGAGCAGTCCTATAACTTCGCAGGAAATTAAAAACATCACATCGGGCAATTTGAACCGCATTATGGTAAATGTTCCGTTTCCTTTGCCTGCCGCAGCTCCGTCTGGGCTTTACAATGTAACCTATACGGTTACAGATGCAGCAGGTAATAAAAGCGAAAAAGCCTACAAAGTAAATATCTTGAACTACCAAACGGCAAGGGTTGCGCCTTGTGAATTTCCTTCTGTGGCTGTTCCTTCCAATAAAAACGTTTTATTCTTAGTAACAACTCCTTCCAACACTGTAGGTGATTTGTACGTTTCGGGTAATATGGAGCAAGCCGCAGGCGGTGCGGGTGATTGGACAGGCGGTGGAACGCAACAACTCAAACTTACCAAAGTAAGCACAACTTGTTATTACATTACTTTGAATTTGAAAAGTACAGATGAGTTCAAAATCACTCGTGGTAGCTGGAACGAAGTAATGAAAGACGCTGTAGGCAATGAGGCAGACAATATCAAATGGAACGGACAAGCGATCCAAACTCTTACCGTTTTGAATTGGGCGGATCGGGTTACGACTCCTCCTGTTACTTTGCCACCTTCTGCTATTGCTACGAACAAATTGACCATAGTGGCAGATGTGAAAAACAATGACGCTTCCAAATATTATTTGGTGAAAAAAGGAGCAAGTAGTTTGACAGGCGCTATCGAGATGACCAGAGTAGTCGCTTCTACCAAAGTTGCGGCTTCTGTTCCGCGTGAATCGGGTTCTGAATACGTAGTCGTAAGAGATAATGCTTCGCAGGTAGGTGTAAATGCCTACGGCTATCCTCAATCGGCTGCTTGGGACGGTGCTACCAATCCTGTAGAATTGATTATTGATGGCTATAGTAATCAAGCACCTTTGCTTGCCCCTACCCAAACCTTGTTTATTGTTGGGGACGCTACAGACGGCGGCTGGAACAATCCTGTGCCTGTTCCGTCCCAAGAGTTTAGACGAGTAGCCGAAGGCAAATTTGAGCTAACCATCAGTTTGGCGGCTAAACAATACTTGTTATTGCCAAGAAACGGTAGTTGGGATCACAAATGGGGTATGATTGGCAATGCGTTGAAAGGTAACTTAAATTGGCAAGGAGCTAATTTTGTTGCCCCTCAACAAGCAGGGCGTTACAAAATAGAAGTTGATTTCTACAAAGGTACGTACAAACTTACCAGACAATAGAAATTAGATTTTTCCACAAAAAAACCATTTCCTCACAAAGGAAGTGGTTTTTTTCTTAACAAACGAAAACTATGTATTTCCTTTTTTCTAAAAGCATTTCTCTTTTGGTATCCCCTTTTTGGTGGTTTTTATTCTGTTTCTTGTATGCTTTTTTTGCACGAAATCCCAAAAGAAAGAAAATATCTTTTTATTTGTCCTTTGTTATTTTAGCTCTTTTCAGCAACCCTTTTCTTATCAATGAGGCATTTTTGGCGTGGGAAATTCCCGCTACATCTTTTGAGCAAACTCCCGAATACGAAATCGGCATTGTGCTAACGGGCGTAACCGAAGATTACAGAAGTCCAAAAGATCGGATTTATTTCAAAAAAGGCGCTGACCGCGTCTTTCATACCCTGAAACTTTACCGAGAAGGTAAAATCAAGCGAATTTTGATTAGTGGAGCAGAGTTTGATTATGTAGGCAATTTGATCGAAACTGACCGCAACCTGAAGCAAGTTTTTATAGCGTGTGGTGTTCCCGATTCCGTTCTCATGACCGAAACCCGATCAAGAAACACACACGAAAACGCCCTTTTTTCAAAAGAAATTTTACAAACGCATTATCCAAATCAAAAATACTTACTCATTTCCTCCGCCTTCCATTTGCGGCGCGCTAAAGCCTGTTTCGAAAAAGAAAACCTCAATATTGAGGCTTTCAGTACAGATTTTTATAGCATTGATCAAACCTCCTACCTTATTCCTTCAGAAAAAGCCCTCGTAGAATGGAGTATTTTGCTTAGAGAGATTTTGGGGTATATAAG